>JASLBO010000476.1 GCA_030146605.1 Sphingomonas sp.
GACGGCGACACGCTGTACATCCTGACCGGGCGCGACGAGGCGGCGCCCGAGGTCAACGACTTCATCATGCCCGAATGGCAATTGCTCGCGACCAAGGACCCGGCGTCGCGCAAATGGCAGCATATTCCCGGCTTCATCCGCCCCGAGAACGTCTTCGCCTGGGCCGAGCCCGCGCGGGCCTATGCCGGCCAGATCGTCAAGGGCGTCAACGGGCGCTTCTATTTCTATGCGCCGGTGCTCGAGAAAAACAGCGACGCAAAGGACCGCTTCGCGATCGGCGTGGCAGTGGCGGATCGCCCGACCGGACCGTGGCGCGATGCCCATCCTTCGGGGCCGATCCTCTCGCAGAAACTGCCGGTCGCGAACGACATCCAGAACATCGACCCCACCGTGCTACTCGACGACGACGGCCGGGTGTACCTCTATTGGGGCACGTTCGGGCAGTTGCGCGGGATCGAGCTCGAACGCGACATGATCACGTCCCGGGGCGCGCCGGCGCGGATCGAGGGGCTGACCGGCTTCTTCGAGGCCCCGTGGATCTTCAAGCGCAAGGGCGTCTATTATCTGCTCTACGCCGGCAACAAGGCCGGCCCCGACAGCGACTGCACCCCGGCGGTCTATCATGCCTGTCAGGCCTGGGGCACTGCGACTTTGCCGCTGGGGCCGTGGACCTATCGCGGCGTGGCGCTGCGCCCGGTCTCCTCGACCACCTCGCATGCGGGCGTCGCCGAATTCAAGGGCAAGTGGTACATGGCCTATCACACTGCGGACGCCGTCGGGGGCGGGCATTTCCGCCGCAGCGTGGCAATCGACCCGATCGAATGGGACGACAGCGTGTCGCCCGCGGCGATCCGGCCGGTAGTGCCGACGCGTGCGCCGCAGCCCGCACCTCGCCCCACGCGCAACATCGCCGGCTCGGCGTCGGCGGCTTCGTCGAACCTCGTCCCGGTGCAATATTGGATCGCCGCGCTCAACGACGGCAAAGTCCGCGCCAATCCGCTCCCGCCCGAGATGTGGGGCACATGGAATGGCAACAACCCTGCGAATCCGTGGATCGAATATCGCTGGGCCAAGCCGATGACGATCGACGGCACGCGGATTCACTTCTTCGCCGATCAGCCCGCGGGTTCGGGGATCGGCGTCGCGCGCCCCGCCGCGTGGCATCTCGAATATTGGGATGGCGGGTGGAAGCCGGTGCCGGGTGCGAGCAGTTACGGGATCGTGGCCGGTACGTTTCAGTCGGTCCGCTTCGCGCCGGTGACTACGCGCTGCCTGCGAGCGGTGTTCGATGCGTCGGCCGCGCGGGGAAGCATCGCGGCTGTGGGTGTGCAGGAGTGGGAGGTGCTGGCGCCGACTGCGCGGATTCCAGTGCCCGCGCCGAGCGGACCCGTCCCCGCCTGCACAAACCATTAAACTCCCCTCCCTCTTCAGGGAGGGGCTTGGTCAGCAGACCTCGGCGGTGCTCGTCGGCATCGGCCCATCGGGCACCCGCGCGCGGTGCTTGTAGAACGGGTCCCCGGGCAGCCGATGCCGCTCGCCATAGACCGCGCGGAGCACTGCGGCGAGCGCCGGGTCGTGCCGGGCCAGATCGGCGTCGGACAGGATCCGCACGCCGTCAACCACCGCGAGCTTGTTCGAATTGAACCAGAATTGGGTGCCCTCGGCCCAATATTCCTGCACCGTGGTCGCGCCATATTCGCCGGTCCACAGTCCTCTGTCCTTAGCCGCCGCATAGGCCTGCTCGACCCGGACATACAGCGCCGGATCCACTGCCTGCACGGCGTAGAGAATCGCATGCGAGAATTCGTGGACGAGGATCGTCTCGCCATAATATTTGGTGCCGGGGACCGCGAGGAGGTTCTCGGTCGCGGCGCTGGTCAGCAGCCCGCCCATGCCGCGCGCGCGGCGGCCCCAATATTCGCGGTCGCTGAGCCGGCCGATCCGCTCGTCATAGTGCTTGCGCTCGCAGCGCGTGAGCCGCGGATCGTCGAGCGCGGGCTTTTTACAGTCGCGCTGCTCGGGCACGTCGAGCGTCTGCTCGTCCTGGCCCATCACCATCACCCGCTGCCCGGCGCGCACCAGCTCGCGGCTGATGTCGGGGCGGCGGGCGAGCATCGCCACCATCATCCGCCGGGCGATCCGCAGCGCTTCGTCGGGCACCGCCTGCGACGATGAGATCGGGATGCCGTTCGCATCGGTCGACTTGGCGTAGAAGGAGTCGAGCTTGAGCGTTGCGGGCGGCGGACCGATCGGTGCCGGCTTGCCCGCGCATGCGGCGAGCGCAGCGGCCGCCGCCAGTCCGAACAATGCCCGCCTCATGCGAACGGCCGATCGAGCGAATGCTGCGGCTCGGTGAACCATGCGGCGCCGGTTTCGGTCACGTGCATATGGTCCTCGAGCCGGATGCCGTAGCACTCGGGAACGACGATCATCGGCTCGTTCGAGAAGCACATGCCGGGTGCCAGCGGCGTGCGGTCGCCGCGCACGAGATAAGCGGGCTCGTGGATCGCCAGTCCGATGCCGTGCCCGGTGCGGTGCGGCAGGCCGGGCAGGCGATAATCGGGGCCGAGCCCGGCGCGTTCGAGCACGCGGCGTGCCGCCGCATCGACGCTTTCGCAGGGTGCCCCCGGTTGCACCGCGTCGAAGGCGGCGGCCTGGGCTTCCTTCTCGAGCTCCCAAAGTGCGCGGACCTCGTCGTCGACGCGGCCGAACGCATAGGTGCGGGTGATGTCCGAATGATAGCCATGGACCGTGCATCCGGTGTCGATCAGCACCAATTGGCCTTCTTCGAGCTGCTGGTCGCCGGGGAGCCCGTGGGGATAGGCAGTGGCCGTCCCGAACTGGACCGCGCAGAAGGTCGATCCCGCCGCACCCAGGGCGCGGTGCGCATCGTCGATGAAGCGTTTGACCGCGCTCGCGCGGATGCCCGGAGCGAGGATGCGCGCGGCGCGGCGGTGCACTTCCAGCGTCATCTGCTTGGCCTGCCGCATCAACGCGAGCTCGCTCGGCGATTTGACCATCCGCAGCCCGTCGATCACCCGCGCGCCGGAAACCGGCCGGAACGACGCGCGCAGCGGCTCGGACCAGTGAAACGGCAGCAGCGGATCGAGCGCGAGCACCGCATTCGCCGCGAGGCTGTCGGCGATCAGCGCCAGCGGGCTCTCATCCTCCTCCCACAGCAATAGCTCCGCGTCGATCGCCAGCTCGGCTTCGAGCGAGCCGCGCTCGAAGGCGGGACAGACGATCCACGGCTTGCCGCTCACCGGGAGCAGCATCGCCACCAGCCGCTCGGTCGGCGACCAGGAGATGCCGGTGAAATAGCGCAGACTCGGCCCGGCATGGACCAGCAATGCCTCGGCCCCGATCGCCGCGAGCCGCTCGCGGGCACGCGTCAGCCGCGCGTCGCGTTCGTCCTTGCCGATCGGCGCGACGGCAGAGTGCCAGGGTTTCAACGCGGCCAGTTCCGCCGCGATGCTCGAGCCGCCGATGGTCATGCGCGTCCTCCTTTGCCGCCGAATCGTTCGAGATCGAACGGCGTGAGATCGATGTTGGGATGGGAGCCTTGGGCGAGCGCCGCCACCAGTTCGGCGGTGATCGGCGCGAGCGTGAGGCCGAGATGCTGGTGACCGAAGGCATAGAGCAGATTGGGTGCACGCCGCGAGCGGCCGATCGCCGGCAGATAGTCGGGCAGGGTAGGGCGGGCGCCCATCCAGCGGGTGAAGGGCGCGCGCATCGGCAAGCCCAGCTCGCCGACGTGGCGTTCGAGCCGCTCCCATTTGCGCGGATCGGGCGGTGCATCGGCGCGCGCAAGCTCGACGAAGCTGGCGGCCTGGACCGTGTCGGCATAGCGGGTCACGATCATCGATCGCTCTTCGAACACGATCGGCGGCAGGTCGGCCGGCCAATCCTCGGCTGCGGCACGGATATGATAGCCACGCTCGGCGATGATCGGGGCGTGATGACCGGCGCGTTCGACCAGCGGCTTGCTGCCAACGCCGGCAGCGACGAGCACGAGGTCGGAATCGTGCCCGGGCACCTGCGCCTTGCCCCGTTCCACGATCAGGGCGCCCCTCTCGCGCAGGATCCGGCCGCCGCGCCGGACGATGTCGCGTTCGAGCGCGGCGGCCAGCTGGTCCAGATCCGCGATCTGGCCGGTGCCGCTGAAGTGCAGCGCGCTCGCGATCGGCGCACCGGTCACTCCTTCTATCCGCAGGATATCGTGCAACGCCGCATCTGCGACGCGCGCGGTGCCGATGTCGGCCGCGCGCCACGCCGCTTTGCCGGTTGCCGCCTTGGCCGAGTCATTCCAGACTGCGAAATGCCCTGCGGTCTTCATCAGCCCTCCCGCCCACGTCGCGCGCTGCCACGCAGGAAGTGCCTCGGCGAGAAGCGCGCGCAGCGCGTCGCTGCCCGCGCGAAAGCGATCGGGCCGTGCGGCGGCGAGGAAGCGCAACGCGAACGGCAGCCACGCCCCCACTTCACGCACCGGCAAGTCGAGCGCGCCGCCCGCCGCGAAGCGCCGGCCCCATGCCGATCGCAGGCTGGCCCTCGACGCGAGCGGGGCCACCTGCTCGGTTGCGATATGCCCGGCATTGCCCCACGAGGCCGCGCCCCGCGCCGGGTCCGGTTCCAGCACGGTGACGGCATGCCCGGCCTGCAACAACGCGGACGCGCAGCTCAGCCCGATCACCCCGCCGCCGATGATCGTTGTTCGTCTCAACCGGTTATCCTCTATTGCAACGCAAAAACCAGTATCGTATACGTTATTCGACTTCAAGAACGGGGTAGAAAATGACGATCGGTTGGAAGGGCGTTTTTCCTGCAGTGACTACTCAGCTGAGGGAGGATCTGTCGATCGACCTGGCCGATACGCAGCGCGTTGTGGACGATTTGATCCGGGACGGCGTCACCGGCGTGATCGCGCTGGGAACAGTGGGCGAGAACAACTCGCTCGAACATGACGAGAAGGTAAGTGTGCTCTCCGCGATCGTCGAGGTGGTCAATGGCCGGGTGCCCGTCATCACCGGAGTCTCCGAATATGACACGCGGCGCGCAGTGCGCTATGCCCAGGCGGCCGAAAAGGCGGGGGCTGATGGCCTGATGGTGCTGCCGCCCATGGTCTATGTGCCCAAGCCGCACGAGATGGTTGCCCATTTCAAGGGCGTGGCCGAGAAGACCTGGCTGCCGATCATGCTCTACAACAATCCACCTGCCTATCGCTCGGTGATCGATAATGAAGTGCTGGAGGCGCTCAAGCCGGTCCAGAACATCGTCGCGGTCAAGGAATCGGCGCCCGACACGCGCCGCTTCACCGATTTTCGTAACGCCTTTGGCGAGCGCTACGTGCTGTTCGCCGGGCTCGACGATGTCGCGCTGGAGGGCTTGTTCCTCGGCGCGCAGGGCTGGGTGTCCGGCCTCACCAATGCGTTTCCGAAGGAATCGGTCGAGCTCGTCGCGGCGTTCGAGCGCGGCGATTATGCCAAGGCGCTCGAAATCTATCGCTGGTTCATGCCGTTGCTCCATCTCGATGCCGAGCATGACCTCGTCCAGTCGATCAAGCTTGCCGAACAGGTGATGGGCCGCGGCTCCGAACGCGTGCTTCCGCCGCGCTATCGGCTGGAAGGCGCGCGCCGCGCCGAAGTCATCGCCATGGTCGAGAAGGCGGCGGCGACGCGGCCGACTTTGAACGTCGCGCAGGCCGCCTGACCGGCCGATGCGGCACACCTTTTTCTGCATCGACGGCCACACCGCCGGCAATCCGGTCCGGCTGGTGGCCGGCGGTGCGCCGCTGCTCAAGGGCGCGTCGATGTCGGAGAGGCGGCAGGACTTTCTCGCGCGTTTCGACTGGATCCGTACCGGCCTGTGCTTCGAGCCGCGCGGGCATGATATGATGTCGGGCGGGTTTCTCTACCCGCCGACGCAGCCCGATGCCGATATCGGCATCCTGTTTATCGAGACTTCGGGCTGCCTGCCGATGTGCGGTCATGGCACGATCGGGATCGTCACCTTCGGGCTCGAGCATGGGCTGATCCAGCCCGCCGAACCGGGCAAGCTGCGGATCGAGGTTCCCGCCGGGGTGATCGACGTCGTTTACGCGCGCGAGGGCGACAAGGTCACCGCGGTGCGCATCACCAATGTGCCGGCTTATGTCGCGGCCCGCGGCATCCAGGTCGATGTCGAGGGCATCGGCCCGCTGAGGATCGATGTCGCTTATGGCGGCAATTATTACGCGATCATCGAGCCGCAGGGCGGCTATTCGGGGCTCGACGATCTCGGTGCATTGCGGCTGATCGATCTCAGCGGACGAATCCGCGACGCGGTGCGCGCGAAGTTCGAACCCGTACACCCGCTCGACCCGACCATTCGCGGCGTCAGCCATATCCTGTGGGCGGACAAGCCACGCAGCGACGGCAGCGACGGGCGCAATGCGGTGTTCTACGGCGACAAGGCGATCGATCGCAGTCCGTGCGGCACCGGGACCTCGGCGCGGCTCGCGCATCTGGCGGCGGCGGGAAAGCTCGCGGTCGGCGATCGCTTTGTCCATGAGAGCTATATCGGCAGCCGCTTCATCGGCCGCGTCGAGGCGGAAACGCGCCTCGGCGATCAGCCTGC
>JASLBO010000539.1 GCA_030146605.1 Sphingomonas sp.
GCTCGGTCGTCTGCGCGCGGACGGACGCGGAGGCCATAGCGAGGCACAATGTTGCAGCGGCGCCCAGCGGCAGATTGAGACGAACAATCATTCGTGATCTCCTCAGGCGCTCGCGGTGGGGCGTACGACGATGTCGCTGACATCGACGTCGTCGGGCTGTTCGATGGCGTAGCGGACGGCGCGGGCGATCGCGTCGGGCTTGAGCGCTATGGCGCGATAGGTGCGCATCGCCTCTGCCGCCGCCGGGTCGGTGATCGTGTCGGCAAGCTCGCTTTCGACCACACCGGGATAGATGCAGGTGACCCGGATGCTGTCATTCTCCTGCCGCAGCCCGTCCGAGATGGCCCGCACCGCGTATTTCGTTGCACAATAGACGGCTGCCGTGGGCACGACGGACAGCGCACCGATCGACGCGATGTTGATGATGTGACCCGCGCCGCGCCCGGTCATCTCCGGCAGAACGGCTGCGACGCCGTAGAGCACCCCCTTGATGTTGACATCGATCATCCGGTCCCATTCATCGACCTTCAGTGACGCCATGGGCGAGAGCGGCATGACACCGGCATTGTTGACGATCACGTCGACCCGGCCGAACACCTTGCGCGCTGCCTCGGCGAACGCGGCGACGTCGTTTCGGTCGGTGACCTCGAGGCTCCGCGTCAGCACTTCGCCGCCGTCACCGCGAATTTCTTCGGCGAGCGCCTCCAGCCGATCGACGCGGCGGGCGCCGAGCACGAGCTTCGCGCCGGCCTTGCCGAGCTCGCGGGCGATACCGGCGCCGATGCCGCTCGAGGCACCGGTAATGAGAACCACCTTGTCCATCTCACATCTCCCAAAGCCGCTTCGCGGCGATTGCCATGGAGATAGACCTGCACCATTGCCGTGATAATCCGCGCATTCATTCACTCGATGGAAAGCAGTACTAACCAATGCAGCCAGATCTCAACGCGATCGCGGTCTTCGCTCTCGTGGCCGAGGAACGCAGCTTTCGGGCGGCGGCCGATCGGTTAGGTGTGACGCGCTCGGCGGTCAGCCAGACCATGAGGCGGCTCGAGGAAAGCCTCGGCATCGCGCTACTGCGGCGCACGACCCGCAGCGTCAGCCTGACCGAGGCCGGCGAACGCCTCTATGCCCAGATTGCCCCCGCGGTTGCCGAAATGCGGAGCGCCATCGAGGCCACGGGCAATCTGGACGGCCGCCCGCGCGGCCAATTGCGGCTGGCGGTCTCGTCGATCGCCGAAGCTTTCCTGTCAGGGCCGTTCCTGGCACGCTTCGCCGAGGCCTGTCCGGAGGTCCAGATCGACATCAATGTGACGGACGAGGAGTTCGACATCGTCGCCGAAGGCTATGACGCCGGCGTGCGGCTGGGCGAAGTGATCGAGCAGGACATGATCGCCGTGCCGATCGCCGGAGACGAGCGGCAGCTCGCCGTCTGCTCACCAGGCTATCGCGACCGTTTCGGCATACCTGCCCATCCGCGCGAGCTGGCGGACCATCGCTGCATCGGCTGGCGCCCTGCGCCTAAGACGGCCCCCTATCGGTGGGAGTTCGCTGATGCAGGCAAGGAGTTCAGCATCGCGGTGGAGCCGGAACTCACGACCAACGACATGGCGCTGATGATCAGGCTCGCCATCGCCGGGGCGGGAATCACCTTCGGCATGGAGGAAAGCTTCCGCCCCGCCATCGCGCGCAGCGAGCTCATCCCGATCCTCGAGGCATATTGCCCGTATTTCCCCGGCTTCTACCTCTATTATCCGGGCCGCAGGAATCTGGCGCCCAAATTGCGCGCCCTTGTCGATCAGCTACGACGACACAAGTGGTGAGCCGGTCGGCATTGCGATAGTCGGGCACGAACCAGTCGTGCGTCCGCGCGTCTCTCTTCCTCGTCAATTTCGGGTCACTCGCCGGCGCTTCCAGGCCACCGCTCTACCAATGTTCGGTGTGCCCCGACGTAAGTGTAATGGCGACGGCGTTTCGTATCACAAACCAGGCGGAAAATTGATCAAGATCGCGTGGTCTCACGAAGCTCTGCCAACTTCGCTTCCAAGAATGCCCCGACCTCGCCCCATGCGCTTGATGTCTGGTATCTCGTTTTCCGGCGTATCTAGCCGATGGGCCCGGCTGCCGCCGCAAGCCCCCCCCGTCCGGCGAGTCAAGATAGCGCTACCACAGGCACACGGAGCAACTTATGAACCTCGGCGAATTGCGCGCGATCTGACGCCCGCTTGCCGAAGGAACGCAATGATCGGCTTCCGTCCCATTGCCAAATGCTGCCTGCTGATCGCGGCGCTGGCCGCCGCTGTCGTGCCCCAGGCGGCGCAAGCCCAGCGCGAGACTGTTCGCATCAGCGCCGACTGGCGTTTCACCAAGGGCGATCCGGCGGGCGTCAGAACCGACCTGCGTTATGACGTACGGCCGAGTGTCGAAACCAGCGCCGACGGGCGCGTCGCGGATGCGCCGCCCGAGGCAGCGGCCGCGATCGCAGCCTCGGGCGCGCAGGTGCTCAAGCCCTGGATCCTGCCGAGCGGCAATGGCTTCATCGCCGATCCCCCCCGGCGGCATGTCCGGCCCGCAGGCGACCCGGGCAGCGACGTTTCCTTCGTCCAGCGCGGCTTCGACGACAGCAAATGGGCGCAGGTCACGCTTCCACATGACTGGGCCATCGCCGGACCGTTTCTGGAAAAGGGCCCCTATGGCGGGATGGGGAGACTGCCCAGCTGGGGTATCGGGTGGTACCGAAAAGCCCTGACCATCCCCGCATCGGACCGGGGCCGATCGATCTTCCTCGATGTCGACGGGGCGATGGCCTATGCGACGGTGTGGCTCAACGGCCGGCTCGTCGGCGGCTGGCCCTATGGCTATAATGGCTGGCGGCTCGATCTCACGCCTCATGTGTCGTTCGGCGGCCCCAACCAGCTCGCGATCCGCCTCGACAATCCACCCGAATCTGCCCGCTGGTATCCGGGCGGCGGGCTCTACCGCGACGTCTGGCTGGTCAAGACCAACCGCGTCCATGTCGCGCATTGGGGCAGCACCGTTACTACGCCGCTGGTGTCAAAGAGCACGGCCACGATCGCGCACCGGCTGACCGTCGCGAACGATGGAGCCCTCGCCCTGCCGGTTTCGGCGACGACCGATATCTACGTCGCCGGCGCGGACGGGCGGCGGACCGGGCGCCCCGTCACGCGTTTCGCGCTGGGGAGTGCAACCGTCGCAGCCGGGCAAGCGGCGGTACTGACCGGAAGCGGCAATGTCTCCGATCCGCGGCTGTGGGGACCGCCGCCGACGCAGCGGCCGAACCTGTACGTCGCGGTCTCGACAATTCGCCAGGCTGGTCGCGTGGTGGACATCTACGAAACCCCGTTCGGTATCCGCACGATCGTGATGAACGGCCGCGAGGGACTGGTCGTCAACGGCGAGAAGGTGAGGATCCAGGGGGTCAACAACCATCACGACCTTGGCGCGCTGGGTGCCGCCTTCAATGCCCGCGCGGCCGAACGCCAGCTGGAGATCCTGCGCGAGATGGGCGTCAATGCACTGCGCATGAGCCACAATCCGCCCGCTTCCGAGTTGCTCGATCTGGCCGACCGCATGGGGTTCGTCGTCATCGACGAGGTGTTCGACTCGTGGGAGCGCAAGAAGACGCCGCTCGATTTCCACCTGATCTTCAAGGACTGGAGCGAGCAGGATCTCCGCGCCATGCTGCGCCGCGACCGCAATCATCCGTCGATCATCCTGTGGAGCATCGGCAACGAGGTGGGCGAACGATATACCGGCGAGGAAGGTGCCGGGATCGCCCGCCGGCTCGTGGCGATCGTCCGCGAAGAGGATCCCACGCGCCAGACCACGACCGCGATGAACTATGCGCGTCCGGAGATGCCGCTGCCCGCCACCATCGACGC
>JASLBO010000547.1 GCA_030146605.1 Sphingomonas sp.
CGTAGACCGGATCGCCGAGCAAAGGGTGGCCGATCGAGGTCATGTGAACCCGGACCTGGTGCGTGCGACCGGTTTCGAGACGACATTCGACCAGCGCCGCCTCGAACAGCGGCCGCACCAGCCGATAGTGAGTCACCGCCCGCTTGCCGCGGTCTTCCGCGACGATCGCCATCTTCTGGCGGTTCGCGCTCGAACGCGCGAGCGGGGCGTCGACGCTTCCCGACGCCGGATTGGGCAGGCCCGCGACGATCGCCTGGTAGCGGCGATCGATGCTGTGGCGGGCGAACTGGGCGGAGAGACCCTCGTGGGCGCGGTCGGTCTTCGCGACCACGAGCAGCCCGGACGTGTCCTTGTCGATCCGGTGGACGATTCCGGGCCGGGCGACGCCGCCGATGCCGGACAGGCGGCCGGCGCAATGATGGAGGAGGGCGTTGACCATTGTCCCGTCGAAATTGCCCGCCGCCGGATGGACGACCATTCCCGCCGGCTTGTCGACGACGAGCAGATGGTCGTCCTCGAAGACGATGTCGAGCGCGATATCCTGCGCCTCGTTGTGTAGCGGGGTCGGGTCGGGGACCGCGATGCTGAACAATGCACCGCCGGGCGCCTTCTTCGCCGGATCGCGGGCGAGGCCTTCGGGGCCGGTCACCGCGCCGCTCGCGATCAGCGCCTTGAGGCGTTCGCGCGAGAGCGCGGGAATCGCATCGGCCAGCGCACGGTCGAGCCGCCAGCCATTCGCGGCCTCTGCAATCCGCGCTTCGAGTGTAGTCACCCCCCGGTCCATTCTGTAGGTGTAGATGGGGATGGCGACACGCGTTTCAAGATCTGTACTGATCGGTACGCGGCAGATTTCTGCCGATCTCGCGCCGCGCGAGGCGTGCGGGCTGCTGTTCGGCAGCAGCGACGCGATCACGGCGATGCAAGCGGTTGAGAATGTGGCCGAAGAGCCTGAGAGGCGGTTCGAGATCGATCCGGCGGCGCTGTTTGCGGCGCTGCGGGCCGAGCGGGCGGGCGGACCGAAGGTCGTGGGATATTGGCATTCGCATCCGGGTGGGGTCGCGACGCCGTCCCCGACCGACGCGGCGATGGCCGCGGCTGATGGCAAATTGTGGCTGATCGTGGCGGGTGACGTGACGAGGCTTTGGCGCGCGGCGGAGACCGGGGCGCTGCACGGGCGGTTTGATTCGGTGCCGCTGGTTATGGATTGACAGGTGGAATGTCGCTCGCCTTGCTGCTTGCAAGGCGGGGCGATCTGAGCGTCGTCTGGTCCGGGTTTGGGGCTCGATCAAGAAGCACCCGCAAATTATTTCGCAGGCAATGGCGATTCCCCTGTGGTCGGTTCGTCGTAAGAATACGAGCCGGAACGGTTCCGCTCGAAGACAAGGAGACGATCGATGCGCGTGGTGGTGTTCGTGAAGGCGACCGAGGACAGTGAGGAGGGGATCCTGCCGTCGACTGAATTGCTCGAGGCGATGGGCAGGTTCAACGAGGAACTGGTCAATGCCGGAGTCATGCTCAGCGGCGACGGCCTCAAGCCGACATCGCATGCCAAGCGCGTGGCCTTCGACGGGCCCTCGCGTGCCGTGATCGACGGCCCGTTCGCCGAGACGCGCGAACTGGTCGCCGGGTTCTGGCTGTGGGAAGTCAAGGACATGGACGAGGCAGTCGCCTGGGCGAAGCGCTGCCCCAATCCGATGCCCGGCCCGAGCGAGCTCGAGATCCGTCCGCTTTACGAGATGGCGGATTTCGTGGAGAATCTCAGCCCGGAAGCGGTCGAGATCCACGACCGGACCCGCGAGAAGCTGGGCGGCAACTGACCGGACGCCACCCGCCTCTTCCGGGCACGAAGCCCGGGGAGGCGGCATGGCGGCAACCGAAGTCGAACGCGCGATCGAGGCAGTGTTCCGGATCGAGCAGGCGCGGCTCATCGCGGGGCTCGCGCGGATCGTCCGCGATATCGACCGGGCGGAGGAGCTGGCGCAGGACGCGCTGCTGGTCGCGCTCGGCGAATGGCCCAAGACGGGCATCCCCGACCGGCCGGGCGCGTGGCTGATGGCTGCGGCCAAGCGGCGGGCGATCGACGGCCTGCGCCGCGACAGGATGCTGGCGCGCAAGCACGAGGCAATCGCGGGCGAAAGCGAGGAGGGGAGCGATTCCGCAATTGCGGAGATCGAGGCGGCGATGGACGACGATGTCGGCGACGAATTGCTCGGGCTGATCTTCACCGCATGCCATCCGGTGCTGTCCGGCGAGGCGCGTGCCGCACTGACGCTGCGGCTGATCGCCGGGCTGACTACCGAGGAGATCGCGCGCGCGTTCCTGTCCAACGCCGTGACGATCGCCCAGCGGATCGTGCGCGCCAAGAAGACGATCGCAGGCGCCGGGCTGGCCTTCGAAGTGCCGCGGGGAGCCGAGCTCGATGCGCGGCTCGGCTCGGTGCTCGAGGTGATCTATCTGATCTTCAACGAAGGCTATGCCGCGACCGCGGGCGAGGATCTGATCCGGCCGTCGCTCTGCGCGGAGGCGCAGCGGCTGGGGCGGATGCTGGCGGCGCGGATGCCGGACGCGGCCGAGCTATTCGGGCTGCTCGGGCTGATGGAGATCCAGGCATCGCGGCTGACCGCGCGGACCGCAGCCGACGGCCGCGCGGTGCCGCTCACCGACCAGAATCGCGCGCGCTGGGACCAGTCCGCGATCCGCCGCGGGCTGGCCGCGCTGGCGCGGGCCGAAAAGCTGGGCGGGGCGGACGGCTTC
>JASLBO010000567.1 GCA_030146605.1 Sphingomonas sp.
GGACCGATGGCGAGCAGTCGCTGCGCGGGCTGCTGCTCGATCGCGGGGCGACGGTCAATTTGAAGCCCGAGCTCGAAATTTTCGCCGACGACGTCAAATGCGCGCACGGTGCGACCGTGGGCGAGCTCGACCGGGGCGCGCTGTTCTACCTCCAGAGCCGCGGCGTTCCGGAGCCGCGGGCAAAGGCGCTGCTGACCCGCGCATTCGTCGCCGATGCGGTGTCGCGGATCGGCGAGGAAGCGGTGCGCGCGGCGTTCGAGGCGGATGCCGGGCGGTGGCTGGAGAAGGCGCTGTGAGCGTGCGGATGAAGCCTGAGCCCCTCCCCTTCAGGCGTGCTGGGTCGGCTCTGCCCCCGGCAGAGCCAGAACAGCGCGGGGCGCTGTTCGCCCCGCACGGGGTTGGGGTGGGGCCTATCCGCGAGCATTGCGCCTGCCGCACTGCCCCACCCCCAACCCCTCCCCTGAAGGGGAGGGGCTTATGAGCACCGTTCTCGACACCCGCCCCCTCGATCTCCTCGCCGATTTCCCGGCGATACCGGCGGGCTGGGCCTATCTCGATACCGCCGCCACCTCGCAAAAGCCCAAACCCGTGCTCGATGCGATCAACCGCGGCTATGGCGAGACCTATGCCACCGTCCATCGCGGCGTCTATCAGCGCTCGGCCGACATGACGCTGGCGTTCGAGGCGGCGCGCGAGCGCGTTGCCATGTTCATCCATGGCAAGCCGCAGGAGACGATCTTCGTCCGCGGCGCGACCGAGGGCATCAACCTTGTCGCGCAGTGCTGGGCGGGGACGCAGCTCAAGGCGGGCGACCGCATCCTGCTCTCCACGCTCGAGCATCATTCGAACATCGTGCCATGGCAGATGGTCGCCGAACGCGTCGGTGCCGAAATCGACGTGGTGCCGCTCACCGCCGATCACCGCATCGATCTCGACGCGATGGCCGCGATGATCACCCCTGCGCACAAATTCGTCGCGCTGGCGCACATCTCGAACGTGCTGGGCTCGGTGCTCGACGCGAAACGCGCTACCGAAATCGCCCATTCGGTAGGCGCGAAGATCCTGTTGGACGGCTGCCAGGCGGTGCCGCGGCTGCCGGTGAACGTCGCCGAGATCGGCTGCGACTTCTACGTCTTCTCGGGCCACAAGCTCTACGGCCCCACCGGGATCGGCGTGCTCTGGGGTCGCTATGAGCTGCTCGACGCGATGCCGCCGTATCAGGGCGGGGGCTCGATGATCGATCGTGTCACCTTCGCCAGGACCACCTATGCGCCGCCGCCGGGCCGCTTCGAGGCGGGGACCCCGCACATCGTCGGCGTGATCGGGCTGCACGCGGCGGTCGACTATGTCGAGAGCATCGGGCTGGAGCGAATCCACGCGCACGAGACGGCGCTCGTCGCCCAGGCGCGCGACGCCCTCTCGCAGATCAACAGCGTCCGGCTGTTCGGCCCCGACGACAGCGCCGGGATCGTCAGCTTCGCAGTCGAGGGGGTGCATCCGCACGATGTCGCCACCATCTTGGACGAAGCCAATGTCGCGATCCGCGCGGGACATCACTGCGCGCAGCCGTTGATGGATGCGCTCGGCGTGCCGGCGACTGCGCGGGCAAGCTTCGGGGTTTATAATCATGCCGGCGACATCGCCGCATTGGTCAAGGGTATCGAACGCGTGACGAGGATTTTCGGGTGAACGAGGAACGCAGGATCGCAGTCGAGGAAGTCGACGCCGTCACGGCGCCACCCAAGGCGCGCGTTGACGATATGCGCGATGATCGAGAAGTTTTCGAGCGCAAGCGCGATTATCTCGCCGGCTTCCTGTCGCAAAAGCCCGAAGCGCATCCGGCCGGCGAGCCCGGCGGCGAGCTCTATGAGGCGGTGATCACGGCGCTCAAGGAGATCTACGATCCCGAGATTCCGGTGAACATCTATGATCTCGGGCTGATCTACGGAGTCGACATCACTGCCGACGGCCATGCCGCGGTGCAGATGACGCTGACCACGCCGCATTGCCCGGTGGCCGAGTCGATGCCCGGCGAAGTCGAATTGCGCGTCGGATCGGTTCCGGGAATCGGCCATGCCGAAGTCAATCTCGTCTGGGATCCGCCCTGGGATCCCCAGAAGATGACCGACGACGCCAAGCTCGAATTGGGGATGCTGTAATGACCACGCTTCGCACCCGCCCCGCCGCGCTCAACCTGACCGAGCGTGCCGAGGCGCGTATCGCCGAGCTGATGGCCAAGGCGCCCCAAGGCACGTTGGGGGTCAAGCTCTCGACTCCGCGGCGAGGCTGTTCGGGGCTGGCTTATTCGGTCGATTATGTCAGCGAGGCCAAGCCTTTCGACGAGAGGATCGAGACCTCCGGGGGCATTTTCTTCGTCGACGGCGCCTCGGTGCTCTACCTCGTCGGGTCGACGATGGACTGGGTCGAGGACGATTTCACCGCGGGCTTCGTATTCGAGAATCCCAACGCCAAGGGCAGCTGCGGCTGCGGAGAGAGCTTCACGGTATAAGCCGCCGCGGCTTCCGCCGCGTTGGCGATAGAGCTAGGGCTCGCTCCACAATCAACGGAGCCCCTCATGCCCTATCCGCAGCCCTGGACCGCCGATCCCGCCCGTTATGATGGCCGCATGCCCTATCGCCGCTGTGGGCGGAGCGGGCTCGACCTGCCGGCGATCAGCCTCGGCCTCTGGCAGAATTTCGGCGGCGCCGACGTGTTCGAGACCGGGCGCGCGCTGCTGCGCTGTGCATTCGACCGCGGCGTCACCCATTTCGATCTCGCCAATAATTACGGCCCGCCTTACGGCTCGGCGGAGGAGAATTTCGGGCGCGTGATGGCGACCGATTTCGCCGGTCACCGCGACGAGCTGGTCGTCTCGACCAAGGCGGGCTGGGACATGTGGCCCGGCCCGTATGGCGACGTCGGCGGGTCGCGCAAATATCTGATCGCGTCGTGCGACCAGAGCCTCAAGCGGATGGGGCTCGATTATGTCGACATCTTCTATTCGCACCGCGTCGATCCGAGGACCCCGCTCGAGGAGACGATGGGCGCGCTCGCGCACATCCACCAACAGGGCAAGGCGCTGTATGTCGGCATTTCGAGCTATTCGCCCGAGCTGACTCGCCAGGCGGCGGCGATCCTTGCCGAGCACAAGGTGCCGCTGCTCATCCATCAGCCGAGCTATTCGATGCTCAACCGCTGGGTGGAGGAAAGCCTGCTCGATACGCTGGGCGATCTCGGCACCGGCTTGATTGCCTTCTCCCCGCTCGCGCAGGGGATGCTGTCGTCCAAGTATCTGAACGGCGTTCCTGCCGATGCCCGCGCCGCCAAGGGCGGCTCGCTGGGGCAAGGGCTGTTGTCGGAGGAGAATATCACGCGCATCCGCGCGCTCGACGCGATCGCCCGGCGCCGCGGCCAGACGCTCGCGCAGATGGCGATCGCATGGGTGCTGCGCGATCCGCGCGTCACTTCGGCGCTGATCGGCGCACGCACGGTCGAGCAACTCGACAATTCGCTCGATGCCGTGAGGAACCTCGATTTCAGCCCGGAGGAACTCGCCGAAATCGATACCTATGCAACCGAAGGCGCCGTCGATCTTTGGAAGGTATCATCCACGCTTGAGGGTTTGCCACAAAGATGAGCGTCGCCTTCCGCCGCGACAGCGACGAGGAACATAGGGAGCCGAAGTTCGAGATCCCGCTCGCCTCGGGTCCCAATCTGGTGACTGCGCGCGGCCTTGCGCTGATCGAGGCGAAGGTGGCCCAGCTCGAAGCGGCGATCGCCGCCGAGGCCGAGGACGAGCCGCGTGAAGTGCTCAAGCGCGAGCTGCGCTATTGGAACACCCGGCGGACAACCGCCGAGATCGCACCGCCGCCGGAGGAGGGTGTGGTCGGGATCGGCTCGCGCGTGCGGATCCGGATGGCGGGCAAGGCGCGGGTGATCGACGTGGTCGGCAATGACGAGGCCGATCCGCATGCCGACCGTCTCGCATTCTCCGCGCCGCTCGCCAACGCTTTGCTCGGCGCCGAAGCGGGGGAGCGCGTCGATTTCAACGGGCGCGCAGAGGCGATCGAGATCGTTGAGGTTTCCGCGATTCCCTCCTGATGCCGTCATCCCGGCGAAGGCCGGAACCAGGGTCACAGGCGATGCCGTTTTTGGCTCTGGGCCCCGGCTTTCGCCGGGGTGACGGGCGAGGTTGCGAAGGCAACCGCCCACAAACGAAAAAGGCGCCGGCCGAAGCCGACGCCCTTTCCTGTTCTTGCGGAAGCGCGATCAGAAGGTGAAGCGCGCACCCACCCGGATCAGATAGAGCGAACGGCGCACTTCGATCGTGCTCGCGTTCGGATTGACGAAGCTCGAATAGCGATACTGCGCGCAGGGCGCCGCCGACGAGCTGTTGACCACCCCGGTACCCGGCGCAGTGCCGGTCGCGACCGGCGCCGAGAGGCACTGCACCTGCACTGCGTCTTCGACATAAGGGAACAGCGCCTGACGGAAGCCGCCCCAATCCTTGTTGATCAGGTTCGGCAGGTTCTCGATATCGGCGAACAGCGCGATGCGCGACTTGCCGATGAACGTCGGGACTTCCTGCTCGAGATGCACGTCGAGGCGGGTATAGGCGCGCGAGCGAGCCACGTTGCGCGGCGCGATCTTGCCGCGATAGTTTTTGAGGTTGCTGTTCGCGACCAGATTTTCGAGCGCCGCCTGAGTCGCTGCGGTGTCGTAGCTCACGATCGGATCGGTGCCGCCGGTCGGCACGTAAAGCAGGAAGCGGTCGTCACGGCCGGTAACGCCGAACACCGCGCTGCGGGTCGTCGAGCCGAGATCCGCCATCGTGTAGCTGTACGGACGGCCCGCCTGGGTTTCGCCGAACAGCTGGATGCGGGTCTTATAGTCGCCGTAGAAGGCATGGTTGAAGCCGACGCCGTACTTGAACGACCAGGCGACCTGATCGTTCGCAGTGCCATAGGCAGCGCCGCGGCCGTCGACGAATGCGCCGTTGCCGTAGTTCGAGCCCGCCGTCGACGAGGTCGCCGGAGCCTGATCCTTCACGTCCTGCTGTGCGTAGGCGAAGTTGAGGTTGAGGCCGAAGTCGAAGTCCTTGCTCACGCGGACCACACCGATGTGGCTGCGGCCCTTGGACGAGTTGGTCAGCAGGATGTCCGTGTTGGTATCGGTGCCGACGAGCGGGCCGTACCGGGTGCGGCCGTCGGGCAGCGTGCCGATCGGGATCGAGCGGATGTCGGTGAAGAACACCGAGGCGTTGGTGCGGCTGAAATAATAGTCCGCACCGAAGCGCCAGCCGCCGCCGAGGAAATTGCGCGGCGTCCAGTCGGCCGACAGGGTCGCCTTCCACACGTTGGGGACCTCGAAATCCGGATCGAGTGCGTTGATGTTGGCGAGGCCGTTCGCGCCGGTGTTCGGGATCTGCGCCTGCAGCCCCGCCGGGATCGACGTGCCCGAAACGTTGCTCAGCAGCGGCAGCGCGGCCGCCTCCGCTACATTGCGGCCGTTGATCTGATAGCCGGTGGTGCAGCTCGCATTGACGACGCAGCGTTGCACGGTGACCGAGTTGATCGCGACGCCGCCGACGCCGGCGCCGGCGTTCGAGTAGCTGTTCGAAAGATAGACGTCGGGGGTGCCGCCGCCGAAAATGCCGACGCCGCCGCGCAGCTTGACATCATCGATCGGCTCCCAGTCGGCGCCGATGCGCGGCTGGAACAGGCCCTTGCCAGCGACCGTGTGCACGTTCGAGAAGCCGTAACGCGAGGTGAAGCCCGGGTTGAGCGGCACCGGCGTGTCGGCGTCGAGCAGGTCGTAGCGCAGGCCGACGTTGACGTTGAAGCGATCGGTGACCTCGATATTGTCCTGGATGCCGAAGGTGTACTGGCGGTACTTGAAGTCCGCTGCGGCCTGGTTCTGATCGCCGGTCGCGGTGTTCTGGTAGGTCACCTGACTGGCGAGGCGATTGTTGAAGTCCGCAATCGAGTCGAAATAGTAATTGCCCAGCGTGTTCTGCAGGAACACGTTGAAGATCCGCACTTCGTTCATTTCGGCGAGCAGGCGCAGGTCGTGCGAGCCGTAGTTCCAGCGCGCCTGGATCGAGCCGCCATAGGTGTCGGTATAGAACTCGTTCGCCTGGGTCGAATTCTCGACGCCGAGCGCATAGATCGGATTGTTGGTGCCGCAGGTGGTCGGCTGATCGTTGGTCGTGCCGGTCGGCGATCCGACCGCCGAGTTGTTGGTCGCGTCGCCGCACACACGGAACTGGGCGAAGCCGCCCTCGCCGCCGGGAAGACGGCCGCGCTCGTAGCTCTTGTAGAGGAAGCGTGCCTCCGTCGAGAAATTGTCGCTCCAGTCCGAGTTCAGCTGGAGAATGCCGGCGCGCAGCAGCTCGGTGTTGCTGTAGCTGTTCGACTGGAGACCGAAACCGGGGGTGTTGGCGTTGGTGCTGACATTGCCGAGGATGTCGATCGTGTCATAGGCATTGATGTACGACAGCGACAGGCGCTGGCCGTCGGTGATGTTCCACGTCAGCTTGCCGACGACCTTCTCGTCCTTCTCCTGCGAGATGTCGAGGATCCCGCCCGCTTCGTAGCCATAGACGCTCTGGGCGGCGGCGGCGATCGCGTCGGCGGTCGTCGTGCTGGTGCCGGGGATGCCCGAGAACGGCTGGAGCGGATTGCCCTGCACGTTGCGCTCGGCGGAGATCATGAAGAACAACTTGTCCTTGATGATCGGGCCGTGAATCGTCGCGCCATAGGTCTCGCTCTTATAGTCGAGCGGGATCGTCGTGCTGCCGATCCGGGTGCCCGAGAGCGAGTCGTTGTTCTGCGAATAGAAGCCGGTGCCGTGGAACTCGTTGGTGCCCGAGAGCAGAACCGCGTCGACTGCGCCGCCGAGGAAATTGCCCTGGCGCACGTCATAGGGCGCGACCGAGACAGTGAACTGCCCGATCGAATCGATCGGCACGGGGCCGCGGCGGGTGGGGTTGGCGTCGGGGTTGAGGCCGAAATTGTCGCTGACGACGACGCCGTCGATCGAGAAGCGGTTGAAGCGCGGATTGACGCCGGCGAACGACACCGAACGGCCGCCGGAGGCGGTCTCCTCGATGCGCGCGAACGGATCGCGGCGCATCAAGTCGCGGATGTCGCGGTTGACCGAAGCGACCGCGGCGATGTCCTCGCGGCGCAGCAGCGTCTGCGGGCCGGTCGAAGTCGAGCCCGCGCCGGCGAGCGACGAAGCGGTGACGACGATCTCGGCCGAGTCGCCCGACCCGGCGAGCTCGATCGGCACGTCATAGGGCTGGCCAACGACGGTGAAAATGTCGGTGACGGTGACGTTGCC
>JASLBO010000008.1 GCA_030146605.1 Sphingomonas sp.
GGCCCATGGCCAGACCGAGCTGACGCGGCGGGTGCAGTCGACGCTGGCGACCCAGCTCGCCGAATATGTCGTGCTCTACTCGCCGGTGCAGATGGCCGCCGATCTGCCCGAGAATTATGAGGCGCGGCCCGATGCTTTCCAGTTCATCAAGGATGTGCCGACCGACTGGGAGCAATCGCGCACGTTGCAGGCCGAGATCGGCGATTATGTCGTCGTGGCGCGGCAGGAGCGGGGCGGCGAGAACTGGTATCTCGGCGCAATCACCGACGAGAATGCGCGCACACTGCGCCAGCCGCTGAGCTTTCTTGCAAGCGGCGTGCGTTACGAGGCGCAGATCTATGCCGATGGGGCGCAGGCGGATTACCGGACCAACCCGCAGGCCTATCGAATCGAGAAACGCATGGTGACGCGCGACGACGTGTTCGACCTGTCGCTCGCCCCAGGCGGAGGCACCGCGATCCGTTTCCGGCGCCTCCGTTAGACCAAGCCCTCAGCCCCCCATCGTGGCAATGTCGATGACGAAGCGGTACTTCACGTCGCTGCGCAGCATGCGCTCATAGGCCTCGTCGATCTGCTGGGCGCGGATCATCTCGATATCGGCGACGATGCCGTGCTCGGCGCAGAAATCGAGCATCTCCTGCGTCTCGGCGATGCCGCCGATCAGCGAGCCGGCGATTGCGCGGCGCTTGAAGATCAGCGCGGACACGTCGGGGCTCGGATGGGCATACTCGGGAACGCCGACTAGAGTCAGCGTGCCGTCGCGCTTGAGCAGCGCCGTGAAGGCATCGAGATCGTGGCTGGCGGCAACGGTGTCGAGGATGAAGTCGAAGCTGTTGGCATGCGCCGCCATCTCGTCGGGGTTGCGCGACACCACGACGTCGTCCGCGCCGAGCGCGCGGGCATCCTCGCGCTTGCTCTCGGACGTCGTGAAGGCGACGACATGCGCGCCCAAGGCATGGGCGAGCTTGACGCCCATATGACCGAGTCCGCCGATACCGACGATCCCGACCTTCTTGCCCGGGCCGACATTCCAGTGCCGCAGCGGCGACCAGGTCGTGATCCCCGCGCAGAGCAACGGCGCGACGGCGGCGAGTTGTTCCTCGCCGTGGGTCACCTTGAGAACGAACTTGTCGTCGACCACGATCCGCTGCGAATAGCCACCCAGCGTGTGACCCGGCGCGTCGTCGGTCGGGAAATTATAGGTGCCGGTGAAGCCATTCTCGCAATATTGCTCGAGACCCTCGCCGCAGGAGGCGCAATGCTGGCAGCTGTCGACCATGCAGCCGACGCCGACGAGATCGCCGACCGCGAATTTGGAGACCTGGTCACCGACTGCGCTCACCGTGCCGACGATCTCGTGGCCGGGAACGCAGGGATAGATCGTGCCGCCCCATTCGGCGCGGACCTGGTGCAGGTCGGAATGGCAGACGCCGCAGAAGGCGACCTCGATCTGGACGTCGTGGACGCCGGGAGCGCGGCGTTCGATCTCGATCGGTTCGAGCGGTTTGTCGGAGGCATAGGCGCCATAGGCCATTGTCGGCATGTTCATTTTCCTCATGCGATGTAGAAGCGGGTCGGCTTAGCAGAGACGAACCGGCGCGAGCCCGGGTCCGGTCCCCAAGTCGTCCGTGCGTCAGGCAGGCTAGATAGGCCTGGCCGATGCGTGCGATTAGCGGCTATGATCCGCATGTGGTCGTGAACGGGATTCATCAATGAATCGGCAGCAGCTCGCCGAGCTATCGGCTTTCCTTTCGGTTGCGCGCGAGCGGAGCTTTACCCGCGCGGCGGCGCAGCTCGGCGTCACTCCCTCCGCGTTGAGCCACAGCATGCGCGCTCTGGAGGAGGGGCTGGGAATCCGGCTGCTCAACCGGACCACGCGCAGCGTGACGCCGACCGAAGCCGGCGAAAGGCTGATGTTCTCGCTGGGGCCGAGGTTCGACGAGATCGAGGCGGAAGTGGCGGGGTTGAGCGCGCTGCGCGACAAGCCCGGCGGCACCGTGCGGATCAGCGCCGACGAGCATTCGATGCGGATGGTGTTGTGGCCCGCGCTCCGGCAGACGTTGCGCGACTATCCCGACATCCATGTCGAGATCGTCACCGATTACACGCTGACCGACATCGTCGCCGAGCGCTTCGACGCGGGCGTGCGCTTCGGCGAGATCATCGCCAAGGACATGATCGCAGTGCCGATCGGGCCGGACGCGCGCATGCTGGCAGTGGCGTCGCCAGCCTATTTCGCCGCGCGTGGCCGGCCCGAGACGCTGGAAGCGCTGACCGGGCACGACTGCATCAATCTGCGGCTGCCGACCTATGGCGGACTCTATGCCTGGGAGTTCGAGCAAGAGGGGCGCGAACGGCGCGTGCGGGTCGAGGGACAACTGACCTTTTCGTCGGTCTACCCTATTATGGAAGCCGCGCGCGACGGGTTCGGCATCGGCTATCTGCCGCAAACCTTGGTCCAGCGGCACCTTGAAAGCGGCGCTCTCGAAGCGGTGCTGACGCAGTGGTCGCCGCCGTTTCCGGGATATCATCTCTATTATCCGAGCCGCCGGCAGCCGACACCCGCTTTCTCCAAGGTCGTCGAAGGTCTGCGCTATCGGGGCGATCGTTGATCGGGGTGCGGGGTGCAGGCGGCCTGGGCTCAGGAGCGATGCAGCAGTGGCGCGAGTTCGTCGGGGGACGGAGGCGACCGGACGGCGACGAATCCACGAGGTTCAGCTTCCGGCTGGTGCGGTGCCGTTGAGCCCAGAAACTCTCGCGGGACGATAATCGACGAGGGTGCGCAGCGAGGCCGGATCGTGTAGCCGCGCGGTGCCGCCGCGGCGCCAGCGCCGCCAGGCGGCGGATCGCCGCTTCGCCTTTCGGAACGAGGGCAAGCCCGGCTCTCATCGCTGCTCAACGCGTGGTGCAGGAAGGGCGGCCATCGGGGCTCGTCTTCGCTCTCAGAAGTGTCGCCGCGATCCGGTCACTCGGCGGCGACCGGGATTGCGGTCAGCGGCTCGTCGAGCTCGGGCGCCCCGATCTCTTCGGCGAACCACGCACAGGTGCGCGCGAGGCCTTCGGCGAGCGGCATGCGCGGGCGCCAGCCGAGCCGGGCCTCGGCGCGCGCGATGTCCGGGCGGCGGCGGCGCGGGTCGTCGACCGGCAGCGGCAGATGCGTGACGGTGACCGGGCGGTCGACGAGCGCGAGGATCTCGTCGAGCAATTCGTTGACGGTGCGCTCCTCGGGATTGCCGAGATTGATCGGCTCGAGCCCGTCGTCCTCGCTCTCCATCAGCCGGATCAGCCCGTCGACCATGTCCGAGACGTAGCAGAAGCTGCGGGTCTGGCTGCCGTCGCCATAGATGGTGATGTCGCGCCCCGACAGCGCCTGGCAGATCAGGTTCGAGACGACGCGGCCGTCATCGGGGTGCATGTGCGGGCCATAGGTGTTGAAGATCCGCGCGACGCGGACCTCGGCGCGCTGCATGCGGGCGAAGTCGAATGCCATTGCCTCGGCGGCGCGCTTACCCTCGTCATAGCAGGCGCGCGGGCCGGTGCAGT
>JASLBO010000012.1 GCA_030146605.1 Sphingomonas sp.
TGGTCCCCCTCCCCCTCCGGGGGAGGAATTGGAGTCCCCGATGACCCAAGACCTCGACCAATTCCGCACCGAAACCCGCGCCTGGCTGGAGGAAAACTGTCCGCCCGCGATGCGCCTGCCCGTGCGCAGCGACAAGGACGCGACCTGGGGCGGCCGCGACCCCGTCTATGCGCATCCCGATCAGAAAATCTGGATGGACCGCATGGGTGCGCGCGGCTGGACCGTGCCCGACTGGCCGAGCGCCTATGGCGGCGGCGGGCTCAGCCCCGCCGAGACCAAGATCCTGCGCGAGGAGATGGCACGGCTCAAATGCCGCAATCCGCTCAACAGCTTCGGCATCTCGATGCTCGGGCCGGCTCTGCTCAAATACGGCACCGAGGAGCAGAAGCGCGAGCATCTGCCGAAGATCGCCCGCGGCGAGATCCGCTGGTGCCAGGGCTATAGCGAGCCCAATGCGGGCTCCGACCTCGCGGGGCTGCAGGCCAGCGCCGAGGATGCGGGCGATCACTACATCGTCAACGGCCAGAAGGTGTGGACCAGCTATGCCGACCAGGCTGACTGGATCTTCTGCCTCGTCCGCACCGACAGGACCAGCAAGCAGGGCGGGATCAGCTTCGTGCTGTTCGACATGGCCAGCGAGGGGGTTTCCACCAAGCCGATCCTGCTGATCAGCGGCAACTCGCCGTTCTGCGAGACCTTTTTCGACAATGTGAAGGTCCCCAAGGCCAATCGCGTCCATGACGAGAACAAGGGCTGGGACGTCGCCAAATATCTGCTCGGCCATGAGCGCGAGATGATCTCGGGCATGGGGCTTGCCAGCCGGGGCGAGGACCCGCTGGTCGAGGCCGCGCGCAAGGGCGTCGACCCGATCCTGCACGCGCAGATCGCCTTGTTCGAAGTGCGGTCGAAGGCATTCTCGGCGATGTCCGAGCGCTTCATCGACGAGCTGAAGGCGGGCCGCGCGCATCCGGCGCAGCCCAGCATGATGAAATATTACGGCACCGAGCTGAACAAGACGCGGCACGAATTGCTGATGGCCGCGGGCGGCTCGGACGCGCTCGAATGGGAAAGCGAAGCGAGCAGCCACGGCGCCGCGGCGCGGGCGTGGCTGCGCACCAAGGCCAATTCGATCGAAGGCGGGACGAGCGAGATCCAGCTCAACATCATCGCCAATCGGATCCTCGATTTGCCGAGCTGAGCAAAGCCCTCTCCCCCTCCGGGGAGAGGGTTGGGAGAGGGGCAGTGCAGCGCGCTATCGACAGGCCTCTCTCCCCGACCCTCTCCCCGGAGGGGAGAGGGAGAAGAAGGAGTGAACAATGCCCCTCTACCTCACCGACGAACAGCAGATGCTCCGCGACACCGCGCGCGATTTCGTCGCCGAGCACGCGCCTGTCAGCCACATGCGTGCGCTGCGCGACGCCAGTGACGCCACCGGGTTCAGCCGCGACCTGTGGAAGCAGTTCGCCGAACTCGGCCTCACCGGGATCCTGATCCCCGAAGCCGATAATGGCCTCGGGCTCGGCCATGTCGAGGCGGGGGTGGTGCTCGAGGAGATCGGCCGCAATCTGTCGCCCTCGCCGTTCCTGACCACCGCGGTCGCCGCGGTCGAGGCGCTCAAGGGCACCCCGCACGCCGCGCGCTGGTTTCCCGGCATCCTCGCCGGCGAGACCGTCGCCGCGCTGGCGATCGACGAGCGCGCCAAGCATGACGGCAAGGTTGAGATGAAGGCCGAGCGCGCCGGCAACGGCTTCCGCCTCACCGGCGCCAAGCAGTTCGTCGCGCACGGCCATGTCGCCGATCTGCTGCTCGTCGCGGCGGCGACCGAGCACGGCACCACCTTGTTCGCCGTCCCCGCTGACGCGAGGGGCCTCACCGCCGATCCGCGGCGCCTCGCCGATGCGAGCCTCGCCGCGCGGCTGACCTTCGACGGAGTCGAGGTCGATGCCGATGCGGTGGTCGGCGAAGTCGATCGGGCGCCCCTCGCCCGCCTGCTCGCCGCGGGCCGCGCGGGCGCCTCGGCCGAACTGCTCGGCGTCGGCGGCGGCGCGATGGACATGACGATCGCCTATCTCAAGGAGCGCAAGCAGTTCGGCCAGGTGATCGGCAGCTTCCAGGCGCTCCAGCACCGCGCCGCGCATCTGTATTCCGAAATGGAAGTCGCGCGCGCCGCCGTCCTCAAGGCGCAGCAATTGCTCGATTCCGGCGACGAACGCGCCGCGGATGCTGTGTCGGTCGCCAAGGCGATGACCGGGCTCGCGACCAGTCTCGCGGTGCAGGAGGGTATCCAGATGCACGGCGGGATCGGTATGACCGACGAATATGATATCGGCTTCTACATGAAGCGCGCCCGCGTCCTCGCCGAACTGTTCGGCGACGCCCATTTCCACGCCGATGCGCTGGCGCAGGCGGCGGGATATTGATGCCCGAACCCACCCCCGCCGAGCTCGTCGAGCAGCTCACCACCCTGCTCGACGTCGAGGAGATCGACACCGACCTATACCGCGGTCCGCGCCTGCCCGGCGGCGTCGGCCGCGTGTTCGGCGGGCAGGTCATCGCGCAGGCGCTGCAGGCCGCGCAACGATCGGTGGACGGCGACAAGACCGCGCATTCGCTCCACGCCTATTTCATGCGCCCCGGCGACGAGAACCACCCGATCATCTTCCGCGTCGTCCGCGATTTCGAGGGGCGCAGCTTCGCCAACCGCCGTGTGATCGCAATGCAGAAGGGCCAGCCGATCCTCAACATGACGGCGAGCTTCCAGGCGCCGGCCGAGGGCCTCCATCACCAGGACGCGATGCCCGACGTCCCCGATCCGGATATGCTGCAATCCGAACGCGAGCTGCGCGAGCAGATCCGCGATCAGGTCCCCGAGAAGTTCCGCCGCTTCTTCCTGCGCGCCCGCCCGATCGAGATCCGCCCGGTCAACCCGCGCAACTGGTTCGCCCCCGACAAGATCGCGCCCGCGCAGCATAGCTGGTTCCGCGTCGTCGCGCCGCTCCCCGACGATCTCGCGCTCCACCGCGCGATGCTCGCTTATGCCAGCGACATGACCCTGCTCGGCACGTGCCTGCTGCCCCACGGGGTCAGCTGGATGACCGGCGACGTCCAGACCGCCAGCCTCGACCACGCGATCTGGCTGCACGAGCCGTTCCGCTTCGACGAATGGCTGCTCTACACCACCGACAGCCCCTGGGCCGGCCATTCGCGCGGCTTCAACCGCGGCAAGATCTACGCGCGCGACGGGCGGCTGGTCGCCAGCGTCGCACAGGAAGGCCTGATCCGCTTGCGTAACGACCGCGGATAGCTGCTAAAGAGCGGCGCATGGCAACGCGCATCTATCCCTACGTCACGCTCGACGTGTTCACCGACACGCGCTTCGGCGGCAATCCGCTCGCGGTGTTCACCGCCGCCGAGGGCCTGAGCGCCGCCGAGATGCAGGCGCTCGCCGCCGAGATGAACTATAGCGAGACGACCTTCGTCCTGCCGCCGTCAGACCCGGCCAACACTGCCCGCGTGCGCATCTTTCACCGCACCGCCGAGATGCCGTTCGCCGGCCATCCCAATGTCGGGACCGGTTTCGTCCTTGCCGGTTTGCGTCCGGAGTCGGGCGACCTGCTGCGCTTCGAGGAGATCGCCGGCCTTGTCGAAATCCGGGTCGCCCGCGATGCCGAGGGCCGACCTACAGGCGCCGAGATCGACGCGCCGCAGCCGCTGCAGATCCTCGGCACGCTCCCGGCCGAGGCCGTCGCCCCGTGCATCGGCCTCGCCGCCGCCGACCTCGTGACCGCCTCGCACATCCCTACCCGCGCCAGTGTCGGGGTCGATTTCTTACTGGTTGAAGTGACCGGGGACGCGCTGGCCCGCGCGCTGCCCGACATCGCCACCTATCGCAGCGTCGCCGAAGAGCATCTCGGCGCCGGCGACCGGCTATCGATCTTCCTCTACGCCCGCGACGGCGATCGCATCCGCGCTCGCATGTTCTCGCCGCTGTCGGGCACCTGGGAGGACCCCGCGACCGGCAGCGCCAACGCCGCCCTCGCCGCACTGCTGCTGTCGCTCAGCGACGAGGACCAGATCGACTATCAGGTGATGCAGGGCGTCGAGATGGGCCGCCCGAGCAATCTCAGCCTCCGCGCGTGGCGCACAGCGGACGGCATCCGCGCCAGCGTCGGTGGCAGTTGCGTGCCGGTGCTGCGCGGCGAGGCGCAACTGTGAGCAAACCGCGCCTCGAAGCAGCCTAGCGCTTGCGGACTACATAGCTGGCGGGGAGGAACAGAAACACCTCGGTGCCGCCCCCGCGTGCCCATTCCACCGGACGGTCGAGCCCGGTGACGTCGACGCCCGAACCCGCGCCGAACTTGCCCGAGGATAGCGCCGCATCCGCTGCGATCAGATCGATGATCTGACCGCGATACTGGTC
>JASLBO010000056.1 GCA_030146605.1 Sphingomonas sp.
GGCTGAGCAGCTCGCGCTGACCTCCAAATACAAGTCCGAATTCCTCGCCAATATGAGCCACGAACTGCGCACGCCGCTCAATTCGCTGCTGATTCTGTCGAAGCTGTTGTCGGACAATCCGCAGGGCAACCTCAACGACAAGCAGGTCGAATTCGCGCGCACCATCAACGGCGCCGGATCGGATCTGCTCAACCTGATCAACGACATTCTGGATCTGTCCAAGATCGAGTCGGGTACGGTGTCTATCGAGATCGGCGAGATGCCGATGGCGGGCCTCAAGCAGCATATGGAGCGCACCTTCCGCCAGCTCGCGGCGGACAAGAGCCTCGACTTCATCGTCGAATTCGATCCCGGCCTGCCGGCGGCGATCCGCACCGACGAGAAGCGGCTCCAGCAGGTCGTGCTCAACCTGCTTTCGAACGCATTCAAGTTCACGGCCAAGGGCAGTGTCACGCTCGCGTTGCGTGCCGCGACCAAGGGGTGGAGCACCAATCACCCGGTGCTGCGCGGTGTCGACACTGCGATCGAGATCGCCGTCACCGATACCGGGATCGGCATCCCGCAGGACAAGCAGAAGCTGATCTTCGAGGCGTTCCAGCAGGCCGACGGAACCACGAGCCGCCGCTACGGAGGCACCGGCCTCGGCCTTTCGATCAGCCGCGAGATCGCGCGGCTGCTCGGCGGCGAGCTGCAGGTCCGCTCGAAGCCGGGCGAGGGTTCGACCTTCACGCTGTTCGTTCCGCTCCAGGCCATCGCGCCCGCGCAAATCGCCCAAACCGGTACGCCCGCGCGCTACGACAATAGCGGCGCGACGGTGCCGACCGCGTTGCCGGGGCCGTTCGACCTGAGCGACGACCGCGACAATCTGGCCGGCGAGCGGTTCGTGCTGATCGTCGAGGACGACCCGACCTTCGCCTCGATCCTGCTCGATATCGCGAGGGGCGCGGGGCTCAAGGGCGTCGTCTCGGGCGCCGGCGCGGGGACGCTGGCGATGGTCCGGAAGCTCCAGCCGCACGCAATCACGCTCGATCTCGGCCTGTCCGACATCGACGGCTTCGTGCTGCTCGATTTGCTCAAGCACGATCCGCAGACCAGGCACGTCCCGATCCACGTGATCTCGGGCGCCGACAAGGTCGGCAAGGCGATCGACCTCGGCGCGTTCGGAGTCACCGAGAAGCCGGCAGACCGCAAGGCCCTGGAGGCGGTGTTCGAGGATCTGGCCGAGCGGGTATCGGCGACACCCGAGGTCGTGGCGCTGGTCCCCGCGAATGCCGATCCGGTCGTGCAGGTCGCGCGAGCCGTCCCTGAGCTCGCCGACACCAGGATCCTCATCGTCGACGACGACATCCGCAACATCTACTCGCTGACCAGCGTGCTCGAGAGCTATGGCGTCGAGGTGCTCCATGCCGAAGGGGGCAGGGAGGGAATCGTGATCCTCGAACAGACCCCGGGGATCGACATCGCGTTGATCGACATCATGATGCCCGAAATGGATGGCTATGAGACGATGCAGCAGATCCGCAAGCGACGCGAGCTCGCCGATCTGCCGCTGATCGCAGTGACTGCCAAGGCGATGAAAGGCGACCGGCAGAAGTGCCTCGACGCCGGCGCCTCGGATTATATCGCCAAACCGGTGGACATCGACTTGCTGTTGGCGTTGCTGCGGGTATGGATCGCCCGGTCGCGCGATGCGGCGGCTGGCACCAGCTTGATCATGGCAGAGCGAACCTGAGGTGCGAATGAGCGCGAAGATTCCGCCGGCCCGTACCGCAACGATTGCCGAGGCTACGCTCGTGACGGAACCCGAAGCGATGGAGGATCGCGCAAAGGTGCTCGTCGTCGACGACGACGAACGCAATCTGCTCGCGATCAAGCATGTGCTCGAGGACGTCGCCGAGGTGGTGGTCGCCAATTCGGGCGAGGAGGCGCTGCGCCAGCTCCTCAAGACCGAATTCGCGGTGATCCTGCTCGACGTCTATATGCCCGGCATCGACGGCTATGAGACCGCGCAGATCATCCGCTCGCGCGAGCAGACCAAGCGCGTGCCCATCGTGTTCCTCTCGGCGGTCAACAAGGAGAGCCAGCATCTGCTACGCGGCTATTCGATGGGCGCGGTGGATTATGTGTTCAAGCCGGTCGAGCCGGTGGTGATCCGCTCGAAAGTCGCGGTGTTCGTCGATCTGTTCCTGATGACGCGCGAGATCCAGCGCAAGGCGCGGCAGGAGCAGGCGCTGCTCGACGCCAATCTGCGCGCCAATGCCGAGCGTCTGCGCGTCGAGCAGGAACTGCGCCTTGCCGAACAGCGCCAGGCGGCGATTATCGAATCGCTGCCGATCATCCTCTATCTCGAGGAGATCGATGCGGATCCGCGCATCCCCAAGTTCGTCAGCGGCAATTTCCCGGCGCTGACCGGCTATGCGTTCGAAGACATCCAGCGCACGCCCGGCCTGTGGGTGGAGCGGCTGCACCCCGAAGACCGCGAGCGCGCAGTCGAGGCGCTGGGCGCGCGGCGCTCGGGCGAGTCGCTGTCGGTCGAGTATCGCTGGCGATGCGCCGACGGCCAGTACAAGCATTTCCTCGATCAGGCGGTGCTGCTGCGCGATTCCTTCGGCAATCCGGTCGAGTTTGCCGGCACCCTGCTCGACGTCACGGATCGCAAGGAGCTCGAGAGTCAGCTTACCCAGGCGCGCAAGATGGACGCGATCGGCCAGCTCACCGGCGGCATCGCGCACGACTTCAACAATCTGCTCGCCGCGGTGCTCGGCGGGCTGGGGATGATCGAGCGGCGGGTGCCGCTGACCGACGATCAGGCGCAGATCGTCGGCATGACCCGGCATGCCGCCGAGCAGGGCGCCGAACTGGTCAAGCATCTGCTCGCCTTTGCGCGTCGCCAGAAGCTCGAGCCGGCCTCGATCCAGATCCCGCGGCTTGCCAGGTCGGTGACGAGCCTGCTCGCGCACACTTTGGGGGGGCTGGTCGAGCTCAAATGGGACCTCTCCGATCGGGTGTCGCCGGTCTATGCGGACTCCGCGCAGCTCGAGCTCGCGGTGATGAACCTGATCATCAACGCGCGCGATGCGATGCCGGAGGGCGGTGTGGTCACCGTCGCTGCAGAGGATCGCGAGATCGTGGAGCAAGTCGGGCGCACGGGGCTGAAGCCGGGTCACTATGTCGTGATCGG
>JASLBO010000517.1 GCA_030146605.1 Sphingomonas sp.
GACCGCGGTCGAGGGCGTCGCGCTCGGCATCAAGGCGGGGATGGACCTGATCTGCGGCGACTATCGCAACAAGATGACAACCGAACCCGAGAATATCGTCGCGGCGGTCAAGTCAGGCCAGTTGCCCGAAGCCGTGGTCGACCGCGCGCTGGAGCGGCTATTCGAGGCGCGGGTTCGATTGGGGCTGTTCGACCCGCAGCTTCCTTTTCCTGAGATCACCGCGAAGGATTATGACACGCCCGAGCATCGCGCGCTCTCACGCAAGATGGCGGAGGCGTCGATGGTGCTGCTCAAGAATCAGGGCGATCTGCTGCCGATCAAAGGCGAACCGAAGACGATCGCAGTGATCGGTCCCAATGCCGACAGCTTCGACGCGCTCGTCGGCAATTATTACGGCACCCCCTCGAAGCCCGTCACCGTGCTCGACGGGATTCGCGCGCGTTATCCACGTGCGAAGATTCTTCACGTCCCCGGCACGGGGCTGATCGGGCCTGCCGAGGTGCCGGTGCCGGACGATGTGCTGTGCGTCGATGTCGGATGCACGACACCCGGCCTCAAGGTCGAGTTCTTCAAAGGCGCCAACCTCGAAGGTGCGGTTACCGAGACGAGCATTGTGCCGAATGCGCGGTTCGAATGGCTGGGGGACCGCGAGACCTCGGCGCGCTGGACCGGCACGCTCGTCGCGCCGGAGAGCGGCGAATACGGCTTCCGCTTCGCCAGCGAGAATGGCTATCGCGTCTGGATCGGCGACACGCTGGTGGTCGACGAATGGGGAGTCGGCGATGCTCCGTCGATCCTCTCGGGCAAGATCGCGCTTGAGAAAGGCCGCAAATATCCGCTGCGGGTCGAGGCGTTCCAGCGCGGCCAGCGCAGCAACCAGCATCTGGTGTGGAGCCCGCGGAGCGCGAACGGCGAGCACGCGGTCGCCGCAGCGAAGCAGGCCGATCTGGTGGTGTTCGTCGGCGGGCTGTCGGCCCGAATCGAAGGCGAGGAGATGAAGGTCAAGGCGCCGGGCTTTGCCGGCGGTGACCGTACCAGCCTCGATCTGCCGGCGCCGCAGCAGCAATTGCTCGAACGCGTCAATGCCACCGGCAAGCCCGTGATACTCGTATTGATGAACGGCAGCGCGCTCGGAGTGAACTGGGCCGACGCGCATGTTCCCGCGATTGTCGAGGCCTGGTATCCGGGCGGCGATGGCGGGCATGCGGTGGCCGGGCTGCTCGCCGGCGATTTCAGCCCCGCCGGGCGGCTGCCGGTGACCTTCTACAAATCGGCCGGGCAGCTGCCGCCTTTCTCCGACTACAGGATGGCCGGGCGAACCTATCGCTATTTCACCGGCGAGCCGCTCTACCCGTTCGGCCACGGCCTCAGCTATACGCGCTTCCGCTATGGCGCGCCGACGCTGAGCACGCGGAATGTCGGTGCGGACGGCAACGTCACCGTCTCGGTCGAGGTCAGCAACACCGGTGCGCGCGACGGCGACGAGGTCGCCCAGCTCTATGTCTCCCACCCCGGCAGCGCCGGCGCACCGGTCCGCGCGCTCGCGCGCTTCGAGCGTATGCATCTGAAGAAAGGCGAGACCCGGCGCGTCAGCTTCGCCCTCGATGCGCGCGCGCTGAGTCAGGTCGATGCCAAGGGCATTCGCCGGCTGGTGCCCGGACGCGTCGATCTGTGGATCGGCGGCGGCCAGCCGGTCACCCGGCCGGGATTGTCCGCGCCGGCCGGGGTCGCTGCACAGCTCGAGGTCACGTCAAGCGCGATACTGCCGAAATAGCTCAGCCGAGACGCCGCTGGAGCGCACGCTTGAGGCGGGCGTGCGCTCCTGCCTTGATCTGGCAGACCCGCGCGGCGCCGACGCCAAGGACCTGGCCGATCTCCTCGAGGTTGAGTTCCTCGACATAGTAAAGCTGGATCACCTGCGCCTCGCGAGTCGGCAGCTCGGCGATCGCCGCGATCAGCGCCGCGCGCTGGTCGCCCTCGGCGAGCTGGTCGAAGGCATTGGGTTCGTCGGACATGAACCAGGGCGATTCGTCCGAATACGCGTCGTCGATCGAATCGAAACGCACCGCTTCGGCGCTGGCATATTCGGCGCGTAGCTTCTCCGGGGTAACGCCGAGCTTGTCGGCAACCTGCGCGTCGTCCGGCGCGTGGCCCAGTTCGGCGGCGAGCGTCGATACCGTCTCCTGATAGGCCTTCCGCCGCCGCATCGCGCCGCGGGTCAGCGTTGCCTGGCGGCGCAATTCGTCGATCATCGAACCCCGGACGCGGGTAACCAGATATTGCTCGAAACTGACCTGGCCGCGTTCCTCGAACCCGCTCACCGCCTCGATCAGCGCGACCATCCCGATCTGGATCAGATCCTCGACCTCGACGATCGAGCTCATCGATCCATGGACGTGCCACGCGATGCGGCGCACCAAGGGCAGATGTCTGCGGACCATCGCCTCGGCGTCGCGCTGCGGCGAGGGCATGCGGTCATAGGTCAGCGGCGCGGATGCCAGAGAAGCCATGTCTTTGAGGTTCCTCGAGGAAGTGGCGTTCATGCGGGCAGCGCCTCCGGCGCGCCGATCACCGCGACGACTTCGACGGCCTTGTCCTCGGGCACTTCGAAGAAGCTCATCACCGGCGTGTCGGGAAGGATGGACCTGACCAGTTTGCGGATCGCGATGCGGATCGCCGGCTGGACGACGAGCGCGAAGGGTTTGGCTTCGGCGATCAGCGGCGCGGCGGCGCGCTGGAGCGCATCGGCGATGCGGCGGCCGAGATCGGGCTCGATCGTGTGCCGGCGCGACGGATCCGAACGGACCGCCTGGCCGAGCAACGCCTCGAGCTGACCTTCGAGCGTCATCACCCGCAGCGGCTCGCGCACCCCGCACAGCCGCTGGATGATCAGCGGACCAAGATCGGGGCGGATCAGCTCGAGGATCTCCTCGGCATCGAGCGTCTTCTGCGCGGCGACGGCGATCGCCGCGGCGATCCGGCGGAATTCCTTGAGCGGCACATTCTCCATCAGCAGCCCGCGCAGCACGCTGGTGAGCGTGGTGAGCGGCACCGGCTGCGGGCACAGCGAAGCGACCAGCGACGCGGCGCGCTCCTTGAGCCCGTCGAGCAGCGCCTGGACTTCGTCGGGGCCGAGCAGGTCGGCGGCGTTCTGGATGAGGACGTGGTTGAGGTGCGTCGCGACGACGGTGCCGGGATCGACGACGAGATAGCCCGCGCCGGTGGCGGCGTCGGCGTCGCTGCTCGCGATCCACACTGCGTCGAGCCCGAAGGTCGGGTCGCGCACCGGCTTACCATGGAGCTTGCCGACCGCCTGGCCGGTATCGAGCGCGAGCATCTCGTCGGGCGCGACATTGTCCTCGCCGACGACGACGCCGCCGATGACGATGCGATACGTGAACGGGGACAGATTGATATCGTCGCGCACCCGGACCTGCGGCACGACGAAGCCGAGATCCTTCGACAGCTGGCGCCGCACCCCGGTGATCCGCCCCATCAGCGGACCGCCGCGGCGCTCGTCGACCAGCGGCACCAGCCCGTAACCGATGTCGAGCATCACTTGCATATTGTCGGTGACTTCGTCCCAGCCGATCTTCGACAGGTCGGCGGGCTCGGCCATCGGTTCGGGCGGCGGCGGGCGATTGGCGTGCGCGCGCAGCTTCCAGGCCGCGAGGCCGGCGGCCGCAGCCGCGGGCAGGATGACGAAATGCGGCATGCCGGGCATTACCCCGAGCAGCCCGAGGATCACCGCGACCGGAGTCCAGGTCTTGTGGCTGGCGAACTGGCTGCCGATCTGGCCGGCGAGGTCGTGCTTCGAATTGACGCGGGTGACGATCGCGGCCGCGGCGATCGAGAGGACCAGAGCGGGCAGCTGCGCGACCAGCGCATCGCCGATCGCGAGCATGATATAAGCCTGCGCGGCATCGCCCACGGTCATCTGGTGGCTGACCACACCAAGGATCAACCCGCCGACGACGTTGATCGCGAGGATCAGCAGCCCGGCAACCGCGTCGCCCTTCACGAACTTGGACGAACCGTCCATCGCGCCGTAGAAATCGGCTTCGGTTGCGACTTCGATGCGGCGCGCGCGGGCCTCGTCGGGCGTCATCAGCCCGGCATTGAGATCGGCGTCGATCGCCATCTGTTTGCCCGGCAGCGCGTCGAGCGTGAAGCGGGCGGCGACTTCGGAGACACGGCCTGCGCCCTTGGTGACGACGATCATGTTGATGATCATCAGCACCGCGAAGACGACGATCCCGACGACATAGTCTCCACCGATCAGGAACGTCCCGAATGCCTCGATGACATGCCCCGCCGCGGCGCCGCCCTCATGCCCGTTGACCAGGACGACGCGAGTCGAGGCGACGTTGAGGCCGAGGCGGAACAGGGTGGCGAACAGGAGGACAGTGGGAAAGGCCGAGAAATCGAGCGGCTTCTGCGCATTGAGCGCCACCATCAGCACCGCGAGGCTGATCATGATGTTCATGATGAAGAAGACATCGAGCAGCAGGGCCGGGATCGGCACGACCAGCAAGGCGACGAGCAGCAGGATCGCGCCGGGCAGCGAGAAGCTTCGCATCGCCGGGCCGAAGCCGGCGGGCAGGGTCAGTCCGTTCACGTGGATCAGGCCCCCAGTTTCGCAAGCATCAGATAAGCGAGCTTGGCGGTCTCAGGGGTCGGCCGGAGCGGATTGACCGGCTCGGCCCGCGGCCGGGTCCCGCCCAGCTGGGCGAGCGTGGTTTCGACCCAATGACGGTCGCCACCGACCGCTCCGTTGCCGAGCAGGACTTCGGTCTCCCCGAACGCGTCGAAGCCCTCCGACAGAGCGTCGAGCCCATCCGAAGCGCGTCCGGTCCCGCCGACCGCGGCGGCGCCCTGATCGAGCTTGCCGGCGAAGCGGCTGTAGATCTCGCTCAGCGTCCGTGGCTGGCCGTTGCTGGAATAGAAGATGCCGCGATTGGCGCGCGCGGCCGCAGGGAACATCGCCGCACCCGTGCGATCTGGGCTGTGCTCCATCGCGCCGAGGAATTTCGCCGCCCCGCCCTGGCCGAGAAAATGCGCCATATAGAGATCGGTGCCGGTGGCCGGGCGATCGAGCCTTTGTTCGAGCGCGACCTTGTTGTCCGAAGCGTGCTCGGCAGCCATCAGCGCGGCCGTCTGTGGATCGGTGCGCATGTCGAGAATCGCGCGGCGCGCGGCGGGATCGCTCACCACATAGCGGCCGCCGGCGGTCTGGCGGATCGAATCCGCCGCCCAGCCGAGCCCGTGCTCGCCGCCATGATCCTTGATCACGCCGAGCCAGCTCTGCTCGATGAACTGATAGAGCCCGGTGGCGCTGGAAGTGCCGGCGCGTGCATCGGCGCGCATGCCGCTTTCGACCTGCGCCTGTCCGAGCAGATAGTTGAAGTCGATTCCGGTCTTGCGGCTGGCGGCGGCGATCGCCGTCTGGATGCCTGCCTTGGAAGTGACCGATACGATGCTCATCGAGCTGTGATCCGATTGCCTTGGGTAGGGCAGGGTCAGCAAGGAGCGTGCCAGTCTGCGTCAGGCGATCGCGTAGCCTCCGGGCCGGTAGGCCGGTGCGGTCTCGCCGGAAAGAAGTTGCAGGCGGCGGCGGACATTTGCCGCCATCAGATTGACGTAGATCCGGCAGGTCTCGTTGAGCCGGTGCGCTTCGGCTGCGAGTTCCTTGATCTCCGGCGACGGCGCTTCGCCGTCATAGAGCGCCACGGTGTCGATGCCCGCGAGCTTCGCCTGCGTCGCCGCCTCGAGCCCCCCAACATCGTTTGCCTTCAGCGCCGCGATCTCGACGTGAAGCGCTTCGATGACCTGGATCAGCGCGTCACGCCGGGTCATTGGGGCTCCATTCGAGCTTTAGCGCCAGCAGCCGGTCGGCGATCGTCGTTGGATAGATCGGGAATTTGCCGTCCTCGATCGCCTTGCGGATCTTGGCCACGCGCTCGGCATCGACCGGGGGTTTGGCGGCCATCGCCCCCAAAAGCTGGACCGCAGTCGATTCGACCGCCGCCACCTCGCTCGACACGGGCCTGGCCGCTTCCATCGGAGCGGCGGGAGCAACCGGCGCAATGCGGCGGTCAGCGACCGCGCCTGCCTTGTTGCCGATGGGATCCACCATTGCTGCTTCCTCGGAGATATCCTGCAGCGATAGGAACGGCCGATTTCGGAAGCGCTTTAGGAAAAAATCACTCGGCCCAGCCGGGCAGCCGCGCCCGTCCCGATTCGAGCGCCACTGCCTGGATCGGCGGCTTCCTGTCGTCGATCTTGACCATCAGCCGTGCGCCGGCGGCGGCGTCACCCATTGCGATGCCGTCGCGCGTGATCGAGAAGCCCGGCGAGCCTGCCTCGACGGTGATCGGATCGCCGCGGCGGATCACCGGCGCGGCCTTGACCGGAGCAACCGGTGCCTCGGCCAAAGCGAGCGGCGCCTTCCTGGGCTGCGGCGCCGCGTTGACCGGCACATAGATGCGCCACGCGGGCGCCATGCAGCGGACCACCACGGCATCCTTCGCGTCGCTGCGCCATTCGAGCTGCGGCGCGGCACAGGACTGGAGCTTGAGCCTCTTGTCGACCGGCGTGCGCGCGCCGCCTTGCTCGCCGAGCGGCTTGCCGGTGAATTGCGCGACGATCGCGTCGAGCACGAGCGTCGACTGGAAATCCTGCGCGGCTACCGGCGTGGCGGCGGCGAGGGCCAGGGTCAGCAGCATCGAAGTCTCCTTGAGCGAAACTGAGCGGCAAGGCCGGGTTGCCGGACGGCAGATCATTGCCGGCCTCCGTCATAGCCGAGCGAGAGAATTGCGCGGCGCTGGCCGCGCGCGGTGGCGATGGCCACGCGTCCTGGGGCCACTGCACCCGAACGGACGAGCAATGCGGCGACTGCGCGCGCGCGATCGGCGGCGAGGATCGGGCCGCTGCCAGTGAGCGGGTCGACGTCGCCGGCGCTGCCGTCGACTTCGCCGATTACCCGCAGGCGTGTGCGCGGATCGGCCGCCGCTGCGCGCGCCCAGGCGAGCGCGGCGGCAGCATCGGGGAGTTGTGCCGAGCCGGGGGCGAACCCGTTCACTGCAGCAAGGTCGACCGGCATCGCCGGAGCATTCTCCTTGACCCCGAAGCCGGCGCGGAAACCCGCCGCAAGCGTGTTCGGATCGACCTGATTTGCCTGGAGCAGCACGAAGAAGCCGACCAGCAGCAAGGCGAGATCGGCGAGCGTGGTCAGCCAGATCGGCCGTGCGGCAGGATCGTCCTCGAGCGTCACGCGGCGCGTTCGCGCGCGCCGAGGCGCGGCTGGACGGTGGCGAGCTCGGCGAGCGGCGCCACCAGCCGGGCGCGCTCCTGCGCTTCGTGCCGCGCGTGCCGCTTGAGCCGCGATGCCACCGGGGTGGCGATCAGACAGGCGACGATGGCGCCGTAGAGCGTAGTGAGCAACGCCACGGCCATCGCCGCGCCGATCGCCTTGGGATCGCGCATCGCCGTGAACATCTGGACGAGCCCGATCAGCGTACCGATCATCCCCATCGCCGGCGCAATATCGGCCGCGCCGGTCCACATTTCGGCAGCGGCGCGGTGCCGTTCGAGCCGGGCGAGCCGGCGCTGATCGAGCAGCGCCGCGACCTGGTCGGGCGATGCGCCGTCGACGATCGCTGCGACGGCGCCGGCGAGATCGGGATCTGCGATCACCGA
>JASLBO010000112.1 GCA_030146605.1 Sphingomonas sp.
CCCGCCCGGGGCGACATCGCGAAGATCCCCACGCTCAAGCCGGCCTTCGCCAAGGACGGCACGATCACCGCCGCCAATGCCTCGTCGATCTCGGACGGCGCGGCGGCCCTGGTGATGACGCGGATGCGCATCGCGAACACCGGCGCGGTGGTGAAGCGGGCAGGGGCATGGGCATGCCCGGCATGCGCCACGACCCGTGCCACGGGAGTGAGCCCCAGCCTGTCCGCGACACGCATCCGCGTCAGCACCAAAGCCGCCGCGCCGTCCGAGATCGACGAGGCATTGGCGGCGGTGATCGTGCCGTCCTTGGCGAAGGCCGGCTTGAGCGTGGGGATCTTCGCAATGTCGCCCCGGGCGGGTTGCTCGTCGAGCGTGATCGTGGTGGTACCCTTGCGGCCCCTGACTTCCACGGGCACGATCTCGCGTTCGAACCCGCCCGATCGCTGCGCCTTTTGCGCGCGCTCGAGCGACTGGATCGCGAACGCATCCTGCGCCTCGCGGGTGAACTGATATTCCTGCGCCGTCTCCTCGGCGAAGCTGCCCATCAGCCGGCCGGGCTCATAGGCGTCCTCGAGCCCGTCGAGATACATATGGTCCTTGAGCGCGTCGTGCCCGATCCGCGCGCCCGAGCGGTGGCGCAGCGAGAGATAGGGCGCATTGGTCATGCTCTCCATGCCCCCGGCGACGAGCAGGTCGACCGAGCCAGCGGCGAGCGCCTCGGCGGCCATGATCGCCGCCTGCATCCCCGATCCGCACATCTTGTTGATCGTCGTCGCCTCGATGTGGTTGGGCAGCCCGGCACCCAGCGCGGCCTGGCGCGCCGGCGCCTGGCCGAGGCCGGCGGGGAGCACGCAGCCCATATAGATCCGCTCGATCGCGTCGCCCTTGAGCCCCGCCCGCTCGACTGCCGCGCCGACCGCGGTGGCGCCGAGATCCACGGCGCTGGCATCGGTCAGGCAGCCCTGGAAGCTGCCCATCGGCGTGCGCGCATAGGAAGCGATGACGATATCGTCGGCGGACATTGTTTTCCTCTCGATTGTTGGGGTCGATCTAGTGATCCCCGGCGCGGTTTGCAAAAGCCGCCGCCCAGCCCCAAGGAAGCATACGCATGGCGCTCGTCGACATCCTCAAATGGGCAGCTTCGATCAGCGGCATCATCGCCTGCTTCATGGTGTCGCTCGATCTCGGCCGGCGCGTCACCGGCTGGGGTTTCGCCTTGTTCGTCGGGTCGAGCATCTGCTGGATCAGCGGCGCGATCATGTCGGGCGACGAGGCGCTATGGACGCAGAATATCGTGCTGTTCGGGATCAACGTGTTCGGAGTCTATCGCTATCTGATCCGCAAACGGCCGCCCCACGATGCCGATTGACGCGTGGCTGTGGCCGGTGCTGCTCGGGGTGCTCGGCCTCGTCTTCGGCAGCTTCATCGCCACGGTCGCGATCCGCTGGCCGCAGGGGCGTTCGCCGATCGAGGGCCGCTCGCAATGCGATAGTTGCGGCAAAGCGCTTGCCGCGCGCGAACTGGTGCCGCTGGCGGGCTTTCTGCTCCAGCGCGGAAGGTGCCGGGGCTGCGGCGCGCCGATCCATCCGGGCCATTTCGTCACCGAACTGATCGGCATGGCGATCGGGGTGGCCGCGGGGCTGCTCGCGCCCGGCATCGGCGGGGTCGCCGGGGCGGTGTTCGGCTGGCTGCTGCTCACGCTCGCGGCGCTCGACCTTGCGGCGTTCTGGTTGCCCAACGCGCTCACCGGGGCGCTGGCTGCGGCGGGGCTGGTGGCCGGGCTGCTCGACATCTGGCCACCGATCGACGCGCGGCTGATCGGCGGGATCGGCGGTTACGCTGCGCTCGCTGCTGTAGCCGCTGGCTATCGGCTGGTGCGCGGGCGGCAGGGCCTCGGCGGGGGCGATCCGAAGCTGTTCGGGGCGATCGGCTGCTGGCTGGGATGGCAGGCGCTGCCGCTGGTGCTGCTCGCCGCCGCACTGATCGGGCTCGCGGCAGTGCTGGGTTTCGTCAGCGCCGGACGCAAGGTCGCCGCGACCGATCGGCTGCCGTTCGGGGTGATGCTTGCCGCCGCCGGCTGGGCCGTGTGGATGGGGCAGGCGCTGGCCCAGGCATCCGGCGGCTAATCCTTGCGCAGGAACCAGGTTCGGATCACAAAGTCTCATGCAGACTATCCTCGATCGCCAACGCGCCGCCTTCATGGCCGAGCTTCCGGTGTCGCTTGCGGTGCGCAAGGACCGGCTCAAGCGCGGGATCGCGATGGTCGCCGACAATGCCGACCGCTTCTGCGACGCGCTCAGCGAGGATTTCGGGCATCGCAGCCGCGAGCAATCGATGATCGCCGATATCGCCGCGTCGGTAAGCCCGCTCCGCCACGCGCTCAGGCATGTCGCGCGCTGGTCGCGATCGGAGCGCAAGCCCGTGATGTTTCCGCTCGGGCTGCTCGGCGGGCGGGGCTGGATCGAATATCAGCCCAAGGGCGTCGTCGGGATCATCGCGCCGTGGAATTTCCCGGTGAACCTCGTGATGAGCCCGCTCGCCGGCGCGCTCGCGGCCGGCAACCGCGCGATGGTCAAGACCAGCGAGTTCACGCCGGTGGTCGCCGCCTTGTTCGAGGAGCTGGCGCCGCGCTACTTCGCCGTCGAGGAACTGGCGCTCGTGAGCGGCGGGCCCGAGATCG
>JASLBO010000158.1 GCA_030146605.1 Sphingomonas sp.
CAGGAGCAGCAGATCGCGGTCCAGAACAAGAGCCGCGAGGAAAGCCAGGCGCGCGCCAAGGCCGACGAGGCACGCGCCGAGGCCGTGGTTGCCGAGGAACGCGTCGGCACGGCGCGCGAGGCCGAGGTCGCCGAGCGCCAGAAGCGCATCGAACTGATCGACGCCGCCCGCGAGGCCGAGCGCGCCGCGATCGGGATCAAGGTCCAGGCCGAAGCCGATAAGTCCGCCGCCGCCGACCGCGCGGAGGCCGTGCGCCTCGGTGCCGAGGGCGAGGCCGAAGCCGCCAAGCTGCGCGCCGAGGCCGATCGCGTTCGCTTCGAAGTCGAAGCGGCGGGCCAGCGCGCGGTCAACGAGGCGGCGAACATATTGTCGTCGGATCAGGTCTCGCTCCAGGCCAAGATGGCGCTGCTCAAGGTGCTGCCCGAGATCATCCGCGAGGCTTCCAAGCCGCTCGAGGCGATCGATTCGATTCGGATCGTCCAGGTCGACGGACTCACCGGTCGCGGGAATGCCGGTATCGGCGCCGCGAACGACGGCGACGGCGAGCGCAACCTCGCCAATGCGGCGGTGTCGGCGGCGCTGCGCTATCGCGCGCAGGCGCCGGTGATCGACGGGCTGATGAAGGAACTCGGCTTCGACGGCAGCTCGCTCGACACGCTGGTGGCCAGCGCCGTCGCCGAGCCCGCGCCGGCGGTGCCTCCGGTGAAAGCGGCGGAATAACACCAGTATCCGTCATCCCGGCGAAGGCCGGGACCCAGAGTCAAACAGGTCGTCGCTCGCGATTCTGGGCCCCGGCTTTCGGCCGGGGTGACGATTGATGAGATAAGCCCGCCTTATCCTGCGCGGCCGGCTATTTGTTTGACGCGCAGGCGGTGCTGCGGAAAGGCTGCACCAAATAAGGGGGAGCATCCATGCCGTTCGTGCTGCACGAATATGCGCTGTCGGGAAATTGCTACAAGATCCGCCTCACCGCGGCGCATGTCGGGCTGCCGCTCGAACGGCGGCAATATGATATCCTGAAGGGCGAGACGCGCACCGCGCAATTCCTGAGCGAGGTCAACGCCAATGGCCGCATCCCGGTGCTCCAGCTCGGCGACGACTTCCTGCCCGAGAGCAATGCCGCGGCTTTCTATGTCGCGGACGGCAGCGATCTGATCCCGGCGGACCGCTTCGCGCGCGCCGATCTGCTGCGCTGGCTGTTCTGGGAGCAATATAATCACGAGCCCAACATCGCGACGGTGCGCTTCTGGCGGACATTGGTGGGCGAGGCGAACCTCACCGAGCTGCAGCGCGCTTTATTGCCCGGCAAGGTCGCGGCGGGCGAAGCGGCGCTGGCGCTGATGGACGAGCATCTGGGGCGGAGCGACTTCCTCGTGCTCGACCGGATCACCCTCGCCGATATCGTGCTCTACGCCTATACCCACGTCGCCGAAGAGGGCGGTTTCGACCTCCAGCCCTATCCCAATGTCCGCGCGTGGCTCGCGCGGGTCGCGGCCGATCCCGCGCATATCCCGATTACTGCATGATCGACGATTCCGATTGTAACATTCTCCGGGCATAGGCCGTTCGCAGGACAAGCTTCCTCGGGGGAATGATCATGGCGACGATCACCAGGCTGCCGTTCGACACAGCGCAATTCCATGACTTCCATGCGATCCAGCCGGCGATTCCCGAGCGCACGATCGGCGGGCGCCGGCAATTTCGCACCGTGTGGATTTCCGACGTCCATCTCGGCACCCGCGGCTGCAATGCCGAGATGCTCATCGATTTTCTCGACCATGTCGACAGCGAGACGATGTATCTGGTCGGCGACATGATCGACGGCTGGGCGATGAAGAAGCGCCTTTATTGGCCCGCGGCGCACAACGACATCGTCTGGCGCATTCTCAAGCGCGCCAAGCGCGGCACCCGGATCGTCTATATCCCGGGCAATCACGACGAGATGTTCCGGCAATTTTCGGGGCTGCATTTCGGCGGCGTCGAGATTCTCCGCCAGGCGATCCACGAGACCGCCGACGGCCGCCGCCTGCTCGTCCTCCATGGCGACGAGTTCGACGCGATCACCATGTCGCACCGCTGGCTCGCGCATCTCGGCGACGCCGCGTACGAGGGGATGATGGCGCTCAACCGCTGGCTCAACAGCGTCCGCCGCCTGTTCAACCTGCCTTATTGGTCGCTCAGCAAATACGCCAAGCAGAAGGTCAAGAACGCCGTCTCGTTCATTTCGAAGTTCGAGGAGATCGTCGCGCACGAGGCGGCGCATCGCGGAATCCACGGGGTGATCGCCGGGCACATCCACAAAGCCGAGATGCGCACGATCCACGGCGTGGAATATTACAATGACGGCGATTGGGTGGAGGGTTGCACCGCGCTCGTCGAACACTACGACGGTAAAATGGAAATACTCCATTGGGCCGACGAGATAGCGGCGCGCGATGCGCCCGAATCCGGGGCCAGACTAGAGGCGGCGTGACGGCGGCGACGGAGGCCGTCGAAGTGCGCATCGCAATCGTGACCGATGCCTGGGAGCCCCAGGTCAACGGCGTCGTCCGCACGCTCCAGTCGGTTCGCCGGGTGCTGGAAGCGCAGGGGCACCGGGTCGAGGTGATCTCGCCCGACCGCTTCTATTCGCTGCCCTGCCCGACCTATCCCGAGATTCGCCTCGCGCTCGCCAGCACCGGCAGCGTCGGGGCGATGCTCGAGCAATTCCGGCCCAATGCGATTCACCTCGCCACCGAAGGCCCGCTGTGCGTCGCCGCGCGGCGCTGGTGCCTGCGCAACCATATGCCGTTCACCACCGCCTATCACACCCAGTTCCCCGATTATGTCTCGGCCCGCTCCGGCGTCCCCGCCGAGTGGATCTGGCGCTACATCCGCTGGTTCCACGCGCCGAGCCAGGCGATCCTCGCCTCGACTCCGTCGATCCGCGAATCGCTGATCGCGCACGGCCTCACCAAGGTGAAGCATTGGGGCAGGGGCGTCGATCTCGCCGCTTTCCACCCCGGTCTCGCGCCGCATCCGGCGATGGCCGGGCTGGAGGGGCCGGTGCAGCTCTATGTCGGCCGAGTCGCAGTCGAGAAGAATCTCGAGGCGTTCCTGAAGACCAGCCATCCGGGTACCAAGGTGGTTGTCGGCGACGGCCCCGCGCGATCGTCGCTGGAAGCGCGTTTCCCCGAAGCGAAGTTCCTCGGTCCGATGTTCGGCGCCGAGCTCGCTTCGGCCTATGCCGCCGCCGATGTGTTCGTCTTCCCAAGCAAGACCGACACCTTCGGGCTGGTGATGATCGAAGCGCTGGCCTGCGGCGTGCCCGTCGCGGCCTATCCGGTCACCGGCCCGGTCGACGTGCTCACCGCCGAGACGGGGGCGATGGATGCCGATCTCGGCACTGCGATCACCGCGGCGTTGACGCGGGATCGGCAAGCGTGCGCCGCTTATGGCCGCAGCTTCACCTGGGAAGCGAGCGCGAGCCAGTTCCTCGCCGCGCTCTATGCGATGGACGATCATGAAGAAGCCGCCTGACTCCCCCGGCCGCGGCGGGGGATTTGCAACCTTGCTCTCACGGCGTTCCCGCATTAAGCCCGGACCATAGCCCGGCCGCCCGTGATGGGCGGCCCTTATTGTTTCTGGAGACGAAAAAGTGGCCCAGCCGCTGATGCCGCATGCGACCGCTTCCTGGCTGGTCGACAATAGTTCGCTCTCGTTCGATCAGATCGCCGAGTTTTGCGGGCTTCACATTCTCGAGATTCAGGCGATCGCCGACGACACCGCCTCGGCCAAGCTCACCGGCCGCGATCCTGTCCGCGCGCACGAACTGACGCTAGAGGAGATCGAAAAGGGCCAGGCCGATCCCGATTATCGGCTCAAGATGCTCAAGGGCCCCGAGCAGATCCGCCGCACCAAGGGACCGCGCTACACGCCGGTCTCTAAGCGCCAGGACAAGCCCGACGGCATCGCCTGGATCCTGCGCCATCACCCGGAGATTTCGGACGGCGCGATCGGCAAGCTGATCGGCACCACGCGCACCACCATCGCCGCGATCCGCGATCGCAGCCACTGGAACATCGCCAACATCACTCCGAAGGACCCGGTCACGCTCGGCCTGACCTCGCAGCGCGAGCTTGACGCCCTGGTCGCCAAGGCCGCCAAGGCCGCCGGCATCGAGGCGCCGACCGACACGCGGCTCGAGGGCGACCGCGAGGCGCTGATCGAGCAGCTCCGCGCCGAACGCACCGCCGCGGCACATGCTGCCGAGGCAGGTGAAGCGGGCGAGGTGCCGACCGGCCCGGTCGAGCACACCGCCGAGACGCTGTTCCGCCAGTAAAGTCGCGCTCCCTGCATGACGCGGGGTGGACACGCGTGTAGCTTCTCCGCGCGACTCGAAACGAGCCGCGCGAGAGAGGATGCCGCATGTGTGACGAACTGACTGCCGCCGACAATGAGCGCTTCCTCGGTGACGCGATGTCGCGCCGCGGCTTCGGCGCCGCCGCCGCGGTCGCCGGCATTGGCCTGATGCTGCCGATTCCGGCAAACGCGCTTGCGATCAAGGGCCGCGACGTTTCGATCGCCACGCCCGACGGCACCGCAGACGCCTATTTCGTCGCGCCCGCCGGCGGCCGGCATCCCGCGGTGCTCGTCTGGCCCGACATCATGGGGCTGCGTCCCGCTTTTCGCCAGATGGCCGATCGGCTCGCCCAATCGGGCTATGCGGTGCTCACCGTCAACCAGTTCTACCGCTCGACCAAGGCGCCGTTCGTAACCCCCGGGCAGGGCTTCGATCAGCCACTCCGCGAGAAAGTCGGCCCGTGGCGCGAGCTGCTCACCCCCGACGCGACCTCGCGCGACGCCGGCGCTTTCGTCGCGTGGATCGACAAGCAGCGGGAAGTCGACACGAAGCGCGGCATCGGCAGCACCGGCTATTGCATGGGCGGGCCGATGGTGATGCTCACCGCGGCGGGATCGCCGGCCCGGGTGCGCGCTGGCGCGACTTTCCATGGCGGCGGAATGGCGACCGACGAGATGCTCGCGCACGTGCCCCGGATGAAGGCGCGCTATCTGGTCGCGATCGCCGCGAACGACGACGAACGCGCTCCGGGCGACAAGGACGAATTGCGCGAGGCATTCGCCGCCGCGAAGCTCCCCGCCGAGATCGAGGTCTATCCGGGCACGATGCACGGCTGGTGCCCGCCCGACAGCAAGGTCTACGATCAGGTACAGGCCGATCGTGCCTGGGGGCGGCTGCTGGCCTTGTTCGGCACGGCGCTCGCTTGACGTTTGCCTTCATGTCGTTCACGTAATGTTCCAGTCCGAATCGGGAGGACCGGCCATGTCGAACGATCTTGTTTTCTACACCAATCCGCAGTCGCGCGGCCGCATCGCGCGCTGGATGCTCGAAGAGACTGGCGTCGACTATCGCACCGAGCTCGTCGACTATGCCAGCCGCATGAAAAGCGCGGAGTATCTCGCGGTCAACCCGATGGGGAAGGTCCCCGCGATCGTCCATCACGGCAAGGTGGTGACCGAGGGCGCGGCGATCTGCGCCTATCTGGCCGAGGCATTCCCCGGAGCCGGGCTCGCGCCACGTCCCGAGGAGCGCGCCGATTATTATCGCTGGCTGTTCTTCGCGGCGGGGCCGGTCGAGCAGGCAGTGACCAACAATGCCGTCAAGTTCGATCCGTCGCCCGAACAGGCCCGAATGTTCGGCTATGGTAATTACGCCGCCACGGTCGATGTGCTGGAGGCGGCGGTCTCTGCGCATCCCTATATCGCGGGCGATCGGTTTACGGCGGCGGATGTCTATGTCGGCTCGGCAGTCGGCTGGGGGACCTTGTTCGGCACGCTGCCGAAGCGCGAGGCGTTCACGGCCTATTTTGCCCGGCTGACCGGGCGCGAGGCGTATCAGCGCGCGGCGGCGAAGGATGATGCGCTGGCGGCGGAGAAAGCTTCCGCCTGAGCGTTTGACGGAGCTTACGCATCGACCCAATTGCCTTTCAGTGCTTCTGCGAAAGCAGGAGCACGAACTGGCATGTGCTATCCATCATCGGGGCGTTCGCGGATGAAGAAGCCTTCGACAAAAGGGGAGGGGCAGTTGGTCCCGGCCGATGCCCTCAGCGCGCCAACGCGATCCGCGGCGAATAGTCGGCCATCGTCATGAACACGCTGTCGATCCTGGTCAGCAGCTTGCCGCCGGCCTCCGACGTGGCGACGACTGCGCGCCACGCGGGATCCGCGCCGAACGCCTTCCAGCTGGCGTCCCTCGCCTCGCGGCTGGGAAAAGCGAGCACATAGATCAGCCGTCCCTCGGGCGCTTCGCTGGTCGGCTGCTCGTTCCAATAAGCGACGTTGTGCATGCCGTGCTTCTCGAACAGCTTGAGCGTGTGCTCACGGAACCGCGCATTGAGCGCGGCGAGCTTTCCGGGCGCGGGATAATAGATGCGCAATTCATAGATCGCCGCCTGCGGATCGAGCGCGGCACCTTGCGCAAGTGCCGGCGTCGCGGTGGTGGCCAGGGTCAGGCAGGCGAGGAAGGCGAACAAGGCCCAGCGCATTGGCGAACTCCCGAAGCAATGAAGGACGAACGATCGCACGCAATGCGGTCGCTGTGCCACCCTTATCGTCCAACCGGGGGGCGGGGCCAATTGACGGCGCTATCGAGCCCGACGGCGCTCCACCGATGGTCGTTGCAATTGGCCTCATAGCGGCGATGGAGGGGGCGGCGGCGGTCATCCGCGGGGTGGCGGTGGCACCAGCGCGAAAAGGGCCGAAATGCAAAAGGGGACCGGCATTGCTGCCAGTCCCCATGTCACCGGACTTCGGCTGCTGATCCCGGAGGACCGCGCGGCCTGGTTTCGGCGGCATGCTCCACTCGCGCCGGCAAGGGCAAGCGAGCTTCGCGTCGGTCACCGGGGCCGGTCCATCCGCTCGTTCCCGGAGAAACGCGCTTCTCTTCCGGCCTTCGGTGGCCCGCTTCATGACTTCGCCCGAGGGCGGAGCCATGGAGCCTTGCTGGACGCGATTTCCCGAGCGATCCATCTGCTTCGGCTTTCGCTTGCGCGGCAGCCTGGGCGTTGGGCTTCTCTCTTCGGGTCGATCCCTCCGTCGATCTGCCGCTTGCGCGGGCCTATCGGCTTCGGTCTCGTCCATCAGGCAAATCCTTCGCTTCCGCCTGCGCTTGCGCGCCAGCTTCGGCATCCGGTTCCGCCCGGCTCCGGCGTCTTTCGGAAACCGCCGCGACGCTCGCGCGTCGCCTTGATCCCGTGACTACCGATGCTCTCGCATCCCCGTCTCGTTCCAGCACGGTTGCCCGAAGGCGCCTTCGCTCGATCGAGCCGTGTAAGTGGTTGATCCTGCCTTGGTTTCCCGCCGCCGAACCGCCTTCCTTACAAGACTGATGCTGTCACCGATCGCGAGTCGCTCAAAGAGCGAAATGATCGCGCGGGCCTGTGGATAACGTGAATAACGGGGACAGATTGCCGCTAGCGGGGATTGGGCGTCCATCCGGCCGGGGCGAGTTCGAAGCCGGCGAATTCGAAGCCGGGGACCACCACGCAGCTCACCAGCGCCCAGCCCGAGCGCGCCTCGGTCGATTGCCAGCGATTCGCCGGCACGAGGCATTGCGGCGCATAGCCGCGGGTCACGTCGCCGCCAAGCACGATCGTCTCGATCGCCCCACCCTCTTGCTCGACCAGAAGCTCGAGAGGCGCCCCGGCATGCCACAGCCACAGTTCGTCGGCATCGACCCGGTGCCAATGCGATCGCTGCCCCTCCTCGAGCAGGAAGTGGATCGCAGTCCCCGCCGAGCGGCCGCCTTGCGCCGCTGCCCGCCACGTCTCGCGGTACCAGCCGCCCTCCGGATGGGGCGCCAACCCCATCGTCTCGATGATCGTTCGTGGTACATTCATGTCGCAAATCCCAACGTCAGATGAGCGGCACGTAGTTTCAGGTTCATGAAACCGCGCATGACCGCGGGACGTTTCGCTAACGGTTTCTGCAAGTACAATCGATCTATGGGAGTGAATTATGCGTAAGTTGATCCTGGCGCTCAGCGCCGTTGCGGTGGCGATCCCCACCGCCGTTGCCCTTCCGGCCCCCAAGGCCGAAGCCAAGTCGTACGAATATAAGGCGGATAGCCAGCGCCGCCGCAGCACCTATCGCGAATGGCGCGGTCGTGACGGCCGCCGCTATTGCCGCAAGCCCAACGGCACCACCGGTCTGGTCGTCGGCGGCGTCGCCGGCGCTTTGGTCGGCCGTTCGATCGACACCCGCGGTGACCGCGCCGCCGGCACCCTGCTCGGCGCTGCAGCTGGCGCGCTCGCCGGCCGCGAGATCGAGCGGAGCAGCGGCAACAATCGCCGCCGCTGCCGCTAAGCCCTGAACGGACGCACGCGGAGCATTAACTTTGGCGCGGTAAAAGCGCCTCCTATGCTCCGCGTGCTCGTCCTCTCGACTCTGTTTCCCGACGCCACGCGTCCCAATTTCGGTATCTTCGTCGAGCGCCAGACGCTCGCCCTCGCCGAGCGACCCGATGTAGCGGTTCAGGTCGTCGCGCCGATCGGTCTTCCGCCCCCGCCGCTTTCGCGCCTGTCGCGCTATCGCGACATCGCCGCGCTTCCGAAGTTCGAAAGGTACAAGGGCCTGCAGGTCCATCGTCCGCGCTTCCGCATCTGGCCCGGCACCCGCGGCCGCTTCCACGCACGCGCGCTCGCCGACGCGGTCACGCCGCTGCTCGCCGAGATCCGCCGCGACTTCCCCTTCGATATAATCGACGCCGAATTCTTCTTTCCCGATGGCGTGGCCGCGGTCGCGCTCGGCCGCCGCTTCGAGGTGCCCGTGTCGATCAAGGCGCGCGGATCGGATGTGCACCATTGGGGTCGCAAGTCCACTACCGCTCCGCAGGTCCGCGCCGCAGCGCACGCCGCCGACGGCCTGCTTTCGGTCTCCGAGGCGATGCGCGACGATATGACCGCCTTGGGAATGCCCGGCGAGCGAGTCGAATGTATCGTTACCGGCGTGGACTTTGCCCGTTTCGCGTCCGGCGACCGGGCTGAGGCCAAGGCCGCATCGGGCGTCGACGGCCCGCTGATCCTCTCGGTCGGTGCGCTGATCCCGCTCAAGGGCCACCACATCCTGATCGAAGCAATTGCCACCATGTCCGGCGTCCAGCTGTGGATCGCCGGCGAAGGACCGCACCGGCCCCAGCTCGAGGCACAGATCGCCCGGCTCGCGCTGAATGATCGCGTCCGACTGCTCGGATCGGTTCCCCATGCCGAGCTGCCGCGCCTCCTCACCGCCGCTGACGCGATGGCTCTGGCGTCGGAGCGCGAAGGCCTCGCCAATGCCTGGCTCGAAGCGCTGGCAAGCGGCACCCCGGTTGTGATCCCCGATGTCGGTGGCGCGCGGCAGGTCGTGCGCAGCGATGTGGGCGGACGCATCGTTGCTCGCACCCCACACGCCTTTGCCACCGCGCTGACAGAGATACTCGCCTCGCCCCCCGATCCCGCGGCCGCGCGCGCCTCCGTTGCGCCCTTCACCTGGGCGGCCAATAGCGAGCGGCTCCACGGCTTTCTCGATCGGCTGGTGGCTGCACATCGCAGCGCCGCCGCCTGAGCCATTGGTAGCGGGGGCGGAACGAGAGACGCTGCGCACCGTTGACGCCGTGCAGGGCGGGCATGGAGAGACGAAATGGCTGATCATGACCGAAACCCCCACTCGTTCGTCGGCCGGGATGCGGACGCTGCCGGCGCTGATCCGGCGGCTGGCACCATCGATAGCGACGCCCAGGCGATCAGCGGTGACGACATCGCGGACCAGCTGAACCAGACGACTTCCGAAGATGCCGGCGGCAACGTCAGCGGCACCGCTGCAAATGAAGGATGCGAGGATCTCGACATCATTTTCGAGCCGGAAGTCGACGAAGACACCCGCCACTGAGCTGCGCGACGATCCTGCGTTGACTCGACGGGCGTTGATCCGTGACACTGGCGTGACGACACGCGGAGGACTTTGATGGCAGGCAAGAAGAAGAAGGACGACAAGGGCACGACCGGCAGCGGCTCGTTCCTCCCCAAAAGCATCGCGGGGGTGAAGCTTCCAAAGGCGGTGCGGGGCAAGCTCTCCGATCTCGCCAAACACCCGGTCGTGGCCGACATTCTCGCGGCGGGGCTCGTCGCCATCGCCGCGAGGCTCAAGAACGAGCCCAAGGTTCGGAAAGGCGCGGCGGACGCCGCCGATGCCGGGAAGGACGTGGCCGAAACCGTGGCGCAAGCGGTCGCCGATGTAGCAACTACGATTGCGAAACCGGTGGCCAAACGGGCCCGCAAGACGCCCGCCGCCGCGCCCAAATCCAGTGCCGAGACGCCTGCGAAGCCGGTGGCCCGCCGCACGCGCAAGGCTGCCGCGGCAAGTCCCGCCCCGGCCTCGGCTCCCCCCGCCCGCAAGGCGCCGGCCGCTGCCGCAGAGACAGGCGCGAAGCCGGTCGCGCGCCGATCCCGCAAGGCCAGCGAGAGCAGCACTGCAAAGCCCCGCGCCGGGCGGCGGGCTGCGCCGAAAAAACCCTCGCCCCCCAAGACGCCCGAATGATCCTCTGCTAGCGACGCGCGCGGGCAAGCTCAAAGGGGGAAGATGCGCGGACCAGTCGCGAACCGGAACTTGTCGTGCTCCTGCTAAAGCAGGATCCCAGAGCCCAGAGCGCAACGCCTTTGATCCTGGGCTCCTGCTTTCGCAGGAGCACAGGTCTCGGCGCGGCTATTCGACATTGCCCGGCGCCACCACCCGCCGGATCGTCAGCCTGTCCGTCCCTTTCTTGGCCAGCCGGCGCTCGTGACCATCTTTCTCTGGCGCATCGTGCTGCAACGCTTGAGCAGACGCAGCTGAAACCGCGGCGGGCCCCGGCCGTTCTCCACACGAAGGAGATGCACATGCCCGACGGTACCGACCCGAAAAACCTCTCCACCGAGCACCAGCCCGCGGGCGAAGCGATGCGCCCCAAGGACACGCTCGACAGCGAGAACGACGCGGCGCACTGGGCGAAGGACTTCAATCCGGCCGAAGATGTCGGCAAGGCCAGACCCAGCGGCAATCCGACCGACTGACCGCGCC
>JASLBO010000181.1 GCA_030146605.1 Sphingomonas sp.
GCAGATCATGCCGCGCGTTCCCCGCCCGCGGATCCTCCACCTCACCGAAGCATCTCGAAAAATCTCCCACAGGCGCCTCCCCCAGACGCCACCTTCAGAATCCTTTTCCCACAGAATAGCCATATGCGATTCCCCTGCCGCAGCAGGGGGGTGGATTGCAAGCGACGTCAATCTGCTACCTCGGCTCGAACTGCGGCAACCCGCATGAAGCCGCCAACCGCGTATCCGAGCGCAAGTTTCTGATTCGACGTCCTAATTCACATAGATCAAGACGATTTCGCATGCGGTACGACTTGCCGGGGCGCGGCGGCGACGGCCCGCGGGTGCAATCCTGTTGCACTCATCGTTCGTGGTGGCTCACCCAGGCCTTCTCGAGCCCGTGCAGACGTGCGCATGAATACAGGGGTGTACCGCGACTTGGCTTGGAAGATGGATAGCGTTGCCTGTCGCTCATGTGGAAAGACGGCACGGAACAGGAATTCGGTGCCTGCGTTTTTCGCCGAAACGTAACGGAACCGAAACGCCGATGGAAGAACAGCCACAAGCCCTGGAACGTGTCTGGTCGCGACTGGCGCGCGGAAGCGCGCTGAGCGATGAAGACCGCAATGCCTTCCTCGCTTTGCCCTTCCGGGTCGAAACCTTGCCCTCGCACAAGACGATCGTCCGGGAAGGAGACCCGGTTGATCTTTGCTGCATGCTGCTCGAGGGCTTTGTCGCCAGGCACAAGATCGAGAACACCGGCAAGCGGCAGATCGTCTCGTTCCATCAGGCGGGCGACATCGTCGATCTTCAGCACCTTTTCTTCTCAAAGGCCGATCACACGGTTGAAGCGATCACGCCTGCGACGGTCGCCTGGGTCGCCGACGAGGCGTTCCGGACCCTGTTGAGAAAGCGACCGTTGCTCGCCGAGGCGGTGTGGCGCGAGGCGATGGTCGATGCGTCGATCTTCCGCGAGTGGGTGCTCAACATCGGGCGCAGGGATGCGAAGTCGCGGATCGCGCACATGCTTTGCGAGGTCGCGACCCGCGCGGAAGCGGCAGGGCTCGGAAACTCCCAAGGCTTCGAATTGCCGCTCACGCAGGATGAGATCGCCGATGCGACGGGGCTGACCGGGGTGCACGTCAACCGCATGATCCGCGACCTGCTGGAGGATGGCGCGATCGCGCGACATGGCCGGACCTATGTTCTCGCGGACTGGGAGCGGATGTGCGAAATCGCCGACTTCGACGATTCCTATCTGCACCAGAGTGACACGCGCCTCGCCGAGGTGGCTTAGGTGAAGGAACCCCTTCGAGCGGCGAGCGATTTGCTCCCATGCCCCGTTTCCACCTGAACATCTATGACGACACCGTCGCGCTTGACGAGGACGGCGCCGAGTTCCCCGACCTCGAAAGGGCGAAGGTGGCCGCGATCAGCGGCGCACGGGAGATGATGGCGGCCCGACTGATGGCGGGAGCGCCGATCACCTTATCCGACCGCATCGAGATCACGGACGCGACTGGAGCGGTGCTGGTCAGGCTGCCGTTTCGCGAGATGGTGAGAATCGAGCCGTGACCCCCGGGACCGGCTGCATGGGCAGCGCATCGATTTCGCCGAATGGAAAACGCCTTGCCGTTCAGGCGCTGGCAGTCACCAGCTGGTTGATGGCCGCGGCCAGCGTTTCGAGCTTGTAGGGCTTGCGAAGGATCGGGAATTCGCGCTGGTCCGCCGGAATGAACTGCTTGCTGCTGTAGCCACTGGCGAGCAGGACCGGCATCGTGCCGCCCGCTTCCCGGACCCGTTGTGCGAGTTCGAGGCCGTTCATGCCAGGCATCACGATGTCCGAGAAGATGATGTCGACGGGATGCTCCTCGAGCAAACGAAGCGCCTCTCCGGCATCGGGCGCTTCCACTACCTGGCAACCGAGGTCTTGCAGCAGCTGACGCGCGAAATAGCGGACATGGTCACCGTCCTCGACGAGCAGGACCCTCAGCCCGGCGGGGATCGCGATGTCGCCCGGAACGGAAGCGGCGTCCTGAACCGGCTTGGTTGTGCGCGGCAGCAGGATGTGGACCGTCGTACCGCGGCCCACTTCGGATTCGATCGTCGCGGCGCCTTCCGACTGGAGGGCAAATCCGTGAATCTGGGACAGACCTAGCCCGGTCCCCTTGCCGGTCGGCTTGGTCGTGTAGAAAGGTTCGAACACGCGCTCCAGTTGCTCCGGCGAAATGCCCTCCCCGGTATCGCTGATCGACAGCCGCACCATGTCGCCCTCTGGACGCGGCACATTCTGGGTAATCAAACGGATCGTCCCTCCGCCTGGCATGGCGTCGCGGGCATTGAGAACGGCGTTGAGCAGCGCGGTCTCGAGGCCGGTGGGGTCGATCTCCACGGGCCAGAGTGCCGGCGAGAGATCGAGCTCGAGGGCGTACTGGCTTCCCAGTGTCCGCTGGAGCATCTCGCCCAGGGCGTCGAGGCGGACGCTGAGGTCGATCACCTCGGGTTCGAGCGGTTGGCGGCGTGCAAAGGCGAGCAACTGCGAGGTGAGGCTGGTCGCCCGCTCGGAGGTCTCCAGCACGATGTGAAGGTAGCGGTTGCGCTTTTCGACGCTCATCCCGGGCTGCCGCAGAAGGAAATCCGCGGAGCCGCGGATCACGGTCATTAGATTGTTGAAGTCGTGCGCGATCCCGCCGGCAAGTTCACCAAGTGCCTGCAGCTTCTGGGACTGGAGCAATGCAGCCTGCGCCTGGCGCAGCTCGTCCTGCGCTTGCATTTTCTCAGTGACGTCGCGCGTGATCTTGGCGAAACCGACATGCTCGCCGGCTTCGTCGTAGATCGGATCGATTACGACATGGGCCCAGAACAGCGTGCCGTCCTTGCGGGCCCGCCGCGCCTCGGCCTCGAACTGGCCGTCGCGCAACGCCGTCTCAAGCGCGAATTGAGGCGCGCCGCGGACGCGGTCCTCCTCGGTGTAGAAGATCGAGAAATGCTGACCCAGCACCTCAAGCTCCTCATAGCCCTTGATCGCACGGGCGCCCGAGTTCCAGCTCGTGATCCTGCCGTTTCGGTCCAGCATGTAGATCGCATAATCGCGCACGCCCTGGACCAGCATGCGGAACTGCAATTCGCTTGCGCGGCGCGCCTGTTCGAGCTGACGCTTCTCCGTCACATCGCGGGTGATCTTCGCGAAGCCGATGAGGGTGCCGTCTTCGGACCGGATCGGGTCGACCACGGCATGCGCCCAGAAGCGCGTGCCGTCCTTGCGGACGCGCCAGCCTTCCGCCTCGAAATGGCCGTGGCGCTCAGCTTCGGCAATCGCTTTGGCCGGCAGACCCCCGAGGAGGGCAACCGACGAGCGGGCTATGGCGAGATAGCAACGGGGTCGAAACGGCTGCGCGGAAAGCTCGAGGCTAATAGCGCCGCTGTCGCAGTCGGCGAGTTGCGGACCGCAGATCCGGGAGTTGATGCCTGAGAGGGCGTGGGTCTTCGGGTGGCGGCTGTCGGTCGAAATCTCGATCGCAGTTCCATGCGCTGGCGGGCGATTACTGCCTCAGGTATTCCCGAACCGCTTCGGCCTGATCTCCGACAGCGTCGACAGCCTCTTGCAGGCGTTCGCGCGAGACCCCCAGCGACTTCGTCCAATCCTGGACCTCATAGTCCTCGCTCATGTTGATACGGGCGCGGTCCTGCCCGCCCACCTTGGTCTTGTCGTCAGCCAATGCGGTCCTCCTGACATTGTGTGGCGCAACAACGATGTGAGCGGCTTGCGGTTGCGCAGCGACGTTATCGCTTGTCGCTTGGGCGTAGCCTGACGCCGTCG
>JASLBO010000522.1 GCA_030146605.1 Sphingomonas sp.
GCACAGAGACCTGCGCCGCCGCGGTGCCGCCGGTCAGACAGAACCACGCCGTCGCGCTGAGCAGACGGCCACGCTTCATTTCACGAACTTGACGTTGATCGGGCCTGGTCCGAACGCCTTGACCACTGCGAAGCGGAACACGCGCGTGCCCCCGCCGCCTGGAACGTAACCGCTGCCAATGCCGCGGTTGAGATCTTCTTCGGAGATCAGGACGCGCAGCGGCTTGCCCGCGATGTCCTTGCCTTCGATCACCCATTTCAGCGCCGACATCATCGCATGACGACGACCGGCGTTCTTCATCGTGACTTCGAGGCCCGGCACCATCGGCGGCAGCGGATCGCCCTGCTTCGCGGCGGGCGGCTGATAGTCGATCGGCCTGACCGAAGTCGCACTGACATTGGGCTGGGCGTTCGGTGGGGCGACCACGACGAGCGCCTTCATATGATAGACCACCTGCACCTGCGCGGCCTGCGCGGCGCTGCCCGGCTCGGTCGGGATCGGCAGCTGGTTGACCGAGAGATAATAGGCTTGCGAGGTCGGAATGTCCGCGCCGCCCACCCATTGCAGGCGGATCACCTGGCGGGCGCCCTGCGGCAACATGCCCTGCGGCGGGAAGACGATGAAATCGGCGTCAGCCGGCGTTTCAGTGGGCACGCCGTTCTGGTCGAAGGCGAGACGGGTGATGCGGGTCTCGAACGGCAGCTTGCCGGCGTTGAGATTCTGCACTTCCACCCGCGCGACGGCGTCGCTGCCCGTGGTGGTCATCTCGACGATCATCGGCGAAACGCGCATCGCATAGACCGAAGCGGCACCGGCGACGAGCGCGGTCGCGACAATGGCCGAACGGACAGCCGTCCGCTGGAAACTGCTATACACTGGCAAGGCCCCCGCCCCTATGACTGCGCGCGAACTACGCGCGCATTCTTACGCAATACTCGAAAGGGGGAGGATGTCTCCTCCCCCTTCCTTATAGTCGGCATTGCTGCCGGACAGCTGGATCAGAGAGCCTTGAGCTCGACGGTCAGCGTGTCCTGGTAGTTGCCGGCGACCAGGGCCTTGCCCGGGGTCGGAGCGTTGATCGTCAGCGTCATGTCCGAACGCCATGCACCGCCGGTCCAGACCTTCGACGCATCGCCGGTGGCGGCGGTCACGGTCTGCGCGCTGCCGACAGCGCCGGCACCGGTGTTGGTCGAGCCCTGGAACGAAGCAGCCACCGAATAGGGGATGTTCGCCTGGAACTCGTTCGAGTCATAGCCGCCGGCTGCGCTGTTGAGCAGGCCCTGCGCACCGTTCTGCTTCGACAGCGTCACGGTGTTGTTGAAGTTGCAGCCCGCAGTGGTCGAGTTGACGACGGCAGTTGCCGGCGAAACCATGTCGAACGCGCTGTTCACGTTGGTGTTCGAGTTCGTGTTCACGCCGATCGTGCCGAAGTCGAGCGTGTGCGCCGTGCTGCTGCCGCCATAATAGGAGCAATCCTTGGTGACGGTGCCCTTGATCAGCCAGGTGTTGGTGACGGTCGGCGACGCGGTCTGCGTGTTGCCGGCGTTGAGACCGAACTGGTTGTAGCCAACGTTGCCGCTGAGAACCAGGCCGATGCCGTAGCCGAGAAGCGACGAATGGCTCGACGTGCCGCCGAAGATGCCCGGGGTCTGGCCCGAGAATGCGATGTCGTCAGCATGTGCAACGCCGGCGGTCGAAAGGAGCGCCGCTGCGGCGACCGAAAAAAGCTTCTTCATGTGCAAATCCCCACTCTGAATTTCGGCGCCCTCAGCATTATTGCCGAGTCGTTCACCGACGGTTGACATTTAACAAGTATTCGCAAACATTCAACAACTATTTAGTTTGCGTTAACCACTATTGTTTCTGGACTGGAACAATAATGATCGGGTGACGATCGAAATTAATGTCGTTTAGCTTCGATCAGAATGCGACCTATTTTATAACTATTGCTATAGACTCTTTAGTTAGGCGCGATGGTGATCTCGATTACTTCGCCATACTGACCCGCAAGGAGACCCGCCTCGCTCGAGACGCTACCGAGACTGAGCCGCAACAGCAGCCCGTCGACGGCGATGCCGCCAGCACTGGAAATCGCCTGGCCGCCCATCAGCGAACGCCCCTCGAACACCTTGGAGATCATCTCGGTGGTCGGGCGTCGCACCGGCAGCTCGACGTCGAGGCTATAGGGCACCGAGCCCGCATAAGGGCCCTGACCATGCGGCATTTCCGAATTGGTGAGTGCGCCGTTCTGTGCCTTGATCAGCATCGTGAAAGGCATGTTGCAATCGAGCGCGATCTTGGCCGCTGCCGCCTTGCCGGGGCGATTCAAGTCGCCGAAATCGACCGTCGGGATCGCGCCCATCTGGCAGCGCTGGGCAATGCTGCCCTGCACCGCGATGTCCATCGACTTGACGTTGGAAATCTCCTGCGCGGAGGCGGGGGATGCGGCCACGCCCATGAGGAGCGCCGCTCCGACAGCTGCACTGGCGAGGCGCGAGCGCGCCTGACCGAGGAGCCCGTCGACAAAGCTGTCTGGAAAAGTTGCCCGCTGGGCGCCTTGCGACGCTGCACCAACCCTATGATCCGCCGCTGCACCCACGAAACCGCCCGTCTGCGCACCACACATGGCAAGCAGGCTACCGGTTTGCGGATGGCGCGGGCGGCTCCCCCCGGAGCACATAACCCTAAACTCCCCGTCCATCGTTGAATCTTTAATAAGATTTGAACGAGGCCCGAGTCGATCTAATTAAGTAGTTAACGCGTCCCGGAAGCGTACACGGGAAGTTTTCTGGAATGTTTCCAGAAACTTGGGGCCGAATTTTTTTGTGCGAAAAGCGACCGCTCGCCGGCGGATGCGCCCTGCGGAGGCACATTCGAGGGCCGCGACTCGCGCAACCGTCGAGCGTGACCAACGCTTCACCGCAGATCGAGGGCGCTTTCGGAACGGCCTCTCCGCCGGTGGCGTTGCCTCATTCGTAGATCATTAACCGTCCACATCAATCATATTTTCAACGGGACATGAGATCAGGTCTGATCACACAGCAACGGGTGTAACGATGCCGATCAGATCCCTGCCCAAATTCTCCGCGGTTCTCCTGCTGCTGTGCGGATCCGCCGCAAGCGCCGAATCGCTGGCAACGGGCACTTTCACCCTGCGATTGAATGTCCCGATGGTCTGCACGGTCAGTCATCAGAGCGCGATCAGCGCGGCCGGCGGCGGCTATCGCCTCGGCGCGCTGCGCGAATTCTGCAATGCGCCGGGCGGCTATGCGCTGGTGGTGAACTATGCCCCCGGCTCGATGAAGGGCGCAGTGGTCGCCGTCGGCGAAGAGCGCGTCGTGCTCGACGGTTCGGGCCGCGCCGTGATCAGCCAGGCTGCGGGCCCGCGCATCCGCGACCGCGAAGTCTTTGCCGAGCCTGGTGCCGCCGGGTTCGACACCGATCGCCTCGAGTTCAACATCGAAGCCTCCTGAGGCCCGGGCGCGAGGCACGACCTGCCCGCGCCCGAACTGTCCCGGATTGAGCCTGTCGTCACCCGGAATCCGTTTGCGCCAATTCCGGATCGCCTTTTAGGCTGGGCGGATGGAAACGCCCGTTCACGCTGAAGACCTCTCCGAGATCGTCGAAACGCTGATCGAGGCGCAGGCGCTGCTCGCCTCGTCGATCTATATCGACCTCGTCAATCTGGGCCTGCTCGAAACCGATGCCGCGGCGCGGCGCCTGCATGCGCTCGGCGACATCGCGGCGAGCCCGCTCCAGCGGCACCCCGCCGTCGCCGCGGCGCTGGGCGAACGCATTCGCGAATATGCCGAAGGGCTCGACCGTGCGCATCGCAGCGGCACGCGCACCGGCTTCAAACCCAAGCTGCTACGAGGCGGCAAGGCCTGAGCTTCGCCGCGAGTCAGGCGCGCTGGCGTCCGGCTTCGCCACTCGAAGCATCGCTGTTGCCGGACCGCGTCCGGCAATAATCTGATTTCAGCGCCCATCCCTGCCCGCGGACCGACTGGATGAAGTCGCGGCCACCGCTCGCCAGCTTGAGTTTCTGGCGCAGATTGGACACGAACACGTCGATCGTCCCGATCGTCGCCTGCTCGCCATCGGCATAGAGCGCCTGATGGATGGTCCGCCGCGCGACCGGCTGGGGCATCGCCTGCCACAGCAGGTCGAGCACGCGCTTCTCTGATTCGGTCAGGCCGACTTGCCGCCGGCCGACGCGATATTGGTTTTCCTCTTCGCGATAGACGAGCGCGTTGAGATAATCGCTCCGCGTCTCGCGGGTCTTCCCGCCTTGTTCGAGCGCCGAGAGGACGAGGCCGACCAGCTCGTCGCGATGCGAGCCGAGCAAAGCGTGGAGCGCCGGCGCCTCGCCGTTCGGTGCCGCGTCCTGCGCCAGTTCGGATGCCCGCCGTACCAGATCCAGCGCATCGTCCACGCTGCGCCTGCTCTCGATGAGCCGCGCCTCGCAGTCGCGCAATAGCCTGGCGAGCGAGTCGCTATCTGTAGGCACGGAGACTGAACCTGAAGTTGTGAGCGGGCTGAGCGATCGCATCTTTCACAACCTTTATCGGGTCACTGAAATTCATAAGCACCTGGTGCGGCGCATTTGAAGCAATCTGGATCACTGTAAGCCACTACCTGTCTGAAGATAGAATACTCGAGAAGCATTCGTTTCTTGCGAGGCACATTCCTTCATTCTCATGATGGACGCAAGTGTGAAACAATTTGCTTGATGAACTAATCTATACTTAAATTATTAATAAGTAGTTAACGTGTAATAAGGATTCATTGAGGATCCGGGTCTTGGGTGGTGCGGGGGGCGGTCTCTTGCTCCGCCAGCCATCCGGGCGTAGCCCCGACTGCATGACCGACTCCGCTGCCGCGCTCGCTTATGTCGATAGCCATCTCGACGACAGCCTCGACCGCCTGTTCGCGCTGATGCGCGTACCTTCGATTTCCACGGACCCGGCTTATGCCGAACAGTGCCGCACCGCTGCGCAGTTATTGGCCGACGAATTGACTGCGCTCGGCTTCACTGCACGCGTCGCGCCGACGCCAGGCCACCCGATGGTCGTCGCGCACCAGGAGGGCGCGGGCCCGCACGTCCTGTTCTACGGGCATTACGACGTCCAGCCGGTCGACCCGCTCGAATTGTGGAAGCGCGATCCGTTCGATCCGCTGCTCGAGACGCGCGGCGACGGGAGCAAGGCGATCGTCGGCCGCGGCGCCTCGGACGACAAGGGCCAGCTGCGCACCTTCATCGAGGCCTGCCGCGCGTGGAAGGAGACCGCCGGCAAGCTCCCGGTCCGCGTCACCATCTTGTTCGAAGGTGAGGAGGAATCGGGTTCGGAGAGCCTCGAGCCGTTCCTCCACGCGCATGCCGACGAACTGCGCGCCGATTTCGCTTTGATCTGCGACACCTCGATGTGGGACACTGCAACGCCGGGGCTCACCATCGGCCTGCGCGGCATGGCCGGCGGCCAGGTGACTGTCCGCGGACCCTCACGGGATTTGCATTCGGGCCTCTATGGCGGCCCGGCGCGCAATCCGATCCAGTTGCTCACCAACATCCTCGCCGATCTCAAGGATGCCGAGGGCCGCGTCACGCTCCCGGGCTTTTATGACGGGGTCCACCCGCTGAGCGCCGAAGTCCAGGCGAGCTGGGACGCACTCGGCTTCGACGCAGCGCAGTTTCTCGGCGAAGTCGGCCTCAGCATCCCCGCGGGCGAGAACGGCGTCGGGGTCCTCGAACAGAGCTGGGCGCGCCCGACCGCCGAGATCAACGGCATCTGGGGCGGCTATACCGGTGAGGGCTTCAAGACCGTCATTCCGGCGGAAGCGCATGCCAAGATCAGCTTCCGCCTGGTCGGCGATCAGGATCCCGATCAGGTCTGGAGCGCGTTCGAGGCGCACGTCCTTTCGCGGCTTCCGGCCGATTGCACCGCCGAGTTCAAGGTGCGTGGCGGATCGCGCGCGATCAGCATCGCCGCGGACAGCCCGCCGCTCGCGGCGACGCGCGCCGCGCTCGATGCCGAATGGGGCAAGTCGGCATTGCTCGCCAGCGGCGGCTCGATCCCGGTGGTCAATTCGATCCGCGCGATCCTGGGAATGGACAGCGTGATGGTCGGCTTCGCGCTCAACGACGACAATATCCACTCGCCCAACGAGAAATACGACCTCAACAGCTTCCACAAGGGCATCCGCTCGTGGGTGCGGATCCTCGACGAACTCGGCGCGATGGCGGATGCCACACAGCCGGAGGCGGCGACCGCCTGATAAGGTACGAACCATGGCGATGCAGACCTGGTGGCTCTACGTCACTGCAGTGTTCCTGATCTCGGGCACTCCGGGACCCAATATGCTCCACGTGATGGTGCAGAGCATCCATCACGGCCCGCGCCGCGCCTTGTTCGCGATGGCCGGGCTGATGAGCGCCGTCCTGCTCTGCCTGCTCGCCTCGGCGGCAGGCCTCGGCGCCTTGCTCAAGGCGTCGCCGGCGCTGTACGACGTGCTGCGCTATGCCGGCGTCGCCTATCTCGTCTGGCTGGGCATCAAGGCGTGGCGCGCGCCGGTCGGCGCCGCGGCCAACGACCCGCGCACCCGGCGCTCGGCGCGCGCGCTCTATGCGACGGGGCTGGCCACCGGCCTCTCCAACCCCAAATTGATCATCTTCGCCGCCGCGCTCTTTCCGCAGTTCATCGATATGAACCGTCCGTTCTGGCTCCAGCTCGGCATTCTCGTCGCCACCTTCGTGGTGATCGAAGGCTTCTGGTACGGCGTATACGCGTTCGGCGGACGCTCGCTCGCCGCGTGGCTTGCCCCGGCCAACCGCCAGAAGCTGTTCAACCGCGCGACCGGCGTGATGTTCATCGGCTTCGGCGGCGCGCTGCTCGGCAGCCGGGCGTAGCTGTTGGTGCTCCCGCGCAAGGCAGGAGCACGGGGCTTGACCTGAGGCCGCGACTGCGGTTCGAGCCTCTTCGCATAGTGAACGGAAATCCATGACCATCGACCTCGAACAATTGCGTGGCGATCTGCTCGCCTCGATCCAGGCCGCGGCGGGGCTCGACGCCGTCGAGGCGCTGCGCGTCCACGCGCTCGGCAAGCAGGGCGCGATCACCGGGCTGCTCAAGACCTTGGGCGCGATGAGCCCCGACGAGCGCCAGGAGCAGGGTCCGCGCATCCATGGCCTGCGCGAGGCGGTCACTGCGGCGCTGACCGAGCGCAAGGCAGTGCTCGAGCGGCTCGCGCTCGACGCGCGGCTGGCAAGCGAGACGCTCGACATGACGCTGCCGGTCGAAGGCGTGCCGCCGGGGAGCGTGCACCCGGTCAGCCAGGTGATGGACGAACTCGCCGAGATCTTCGCCGACCTCGGCTTCGCCGTCGCCACTGGCCCCGAGATCGAGGACGACTGGCACAATTTCACTGCGCTCAACATCCCCGAGACCCATCCTGCGCGGGCGATGCACGACACCTTTTACTTGGCCGGCGAGCACGAGCCGAAGATGGTGCTGCGCACGCACACCAGCCCGGTGCAGATCCGCACGATGATGGCGCAGAAGCCGCCGATCCGGATCATCGCGCCGGGCCGGGTCTATCGCTCGGATTCGGACGCGACGCACACGCCGATGTTCCACCAGATCGAAGGGCTGGTGATCGGCAAGGGGATCACACTCGGCCATCTCAAATGGACGCTCGAGACCTTCCTCAAGGCCTTTTTCGAGCGCGACGACATCGTGCTCCGCCTGCGCCCGAGCTATTTTCCGTTCACCGAGCCCTCGGCCGAAGTCGATGTCGGCTATTCGGTGATCAACGGCAAACGGGTGATCGGCGGGTCGGAAGGCTGGATGGAAGTGCTCGGCAGCGGCATGGTCCACCCAAGAGTGATCGCCGCCTGCGGGCTCGATCCCGAGGAATGGCAAGGCTTTGCGTTCGGCACCGGCGTCGATCGCCTTGCGATGCTCAAATACGGAATGGATGACTTGCGCGCCTTTTTCGACGGCGATCTGCGGTGGCTGCGCCATTACGGCTTCTCGGCGCTCTACGTGCCCACGCTGAGCGGAGGCGTGGGCGCATGACCGACAGCCGTCATCCCGGCGAAAGCCGGGATCTCCTCGTGGCGCCTTCGACGCCCGGCCCCATCAAGACCCCGGCCTGCGCCGGGGTGACGGATATTGCGAAATGAAGTTCACGCTCAACTGGCTCAAGGAGCATCTCGAGACCACCGCCACGCTCGACGAAGTGGTCGAGACGCTGACTCGCGTCGGGCTCGAGGTCGAGGGCGTCGAGAATCCGGGCGCCAAGCTCGCCGCGTTCCGCGTCGCCAAGGTGCTCACCGCCGAACGCCATCCCCAGGCCGACAAGCTTCAGGTGCTGACGGTCGACACCGGCGACGGCGCCCCGCTGCAGGTCGTCTGCGGCGCGCCCAATGCCCGCGCCGGGCTGGTCGGCGTGCTCGGCCTCCCCGGCGCAGTGGTGCCGGCCAACGGCATGGTGCTCAAGGTCGCCGCGGTGCGCGGAGTCGAATCGAACGGCATGATGTGCTCGACCCGCGAGCTCGAGCTCGGCGACGATCATGACGGGATCATCGAGCTTCCCGCCGATGCCCCGGTCGGAACGCCCTACCCCGATTATGCCGGGCTCAACGATGCGGTGATCGACGTCTCGATCACCCCCAATCGGCAGGACTGCATGGGCGTGCGCGGCATCGCGCGCGATCTCGCCGCGGCGGGGCTGGGGACGCTTCGGCCGCTGGAAGAAGCGATCACCGCCCATCTCCCCCCCGCTCGCCCTGAGCTTGTCGAAGGGCACCCCGCCGCGAGCGATGGGGCCGGGGATGGCCGTGCTGCGACAGGCTCAGCACGAACGGTTGTGGCGATCGCCGGCAAGGGCCCCGGCCCCGAAGTGCGGATCGAGGCGCCCGAGGGCTGCCCGGCTTATTTCGGCCAGACGATCAGCGGCGTCACCAACGGGGCGTCGCCCGACTGGATGCAGCGCCGTCTCAAGGCGATCGGCCAGCGCCCGATCTCGGCGCTCGTCGACATCACCAATTATGTGATGATCGACCTCGGCCGCCCCTTGCACGTCTATGACAAGGCCAAGCTCTCGGGCGCATTGGTCGTCCGCAAGGCCAGGGCCGGCGAGCAGGTGCTCGCGCTCAACGAGAAGACCTATACGCTCGACGAGAGCATCACCGTGATCGCCGACGAAAACGGCGTCCACGATATCGGCGGGATCATGGGGGGCGAGGACACCGGTGTGTCCGAGACCACCACCGACGTGGTCATCGAATGCGCCTTCTTCGATCCCGATCACATCGCCCGCACCGGCCAGAAACTCAACCTGACCAGCGACGCCCGCGCCCGATTCGAGCGCGGGGTGGACCCGGCGTTCCTCGAAGACGGCATCGCGATCGCGGCGCGCTATGTGATCGATCTGTGCGGCGGCACCGCGAGCGAAGTCACCCGCGCCGGGCAGGCGCCGACCGAAACCCGCAGCACGCGTTACGATCCTGCCCTCGCCGAGACGCTGGGCGGCCTTGTCGTGCCCGCCGAACGTCAGAAGGCGATCCTCGAAAGCCTCGGTTTCCTTGTGGACGCGAGCTGGAATGTCACCGCGCCGAGCTGGCGCCGCGACGTCGACGGCCCCGCCGATCTCGTCGAGGAAGTGATCCGCATCGAGGGCATCGACAAGGTCCCCTCGACGCCGCTCGACCGCGTTCCGGGCGTCGCCCGCCCGACCGCGACCGCCGAGCAGAAGCTCGAACGCAAGCTGCGCCGCACCGCCGCGGCGCGCGGGCTCAACGAGGCAGTGACGTGGAGCTTCATCTCCGAAAAAGAGGCGGCGCCGTTCGGCGGCGGCGCGTGGAGCCTTGCCAACCCGATCAGCGAGGACATGAAGGTCATGCGTCCCTCGCTGCTGCCGGGCCTGCTCGCCGCGGCGGAGCGCAACGTCAAGCGCGGCGCCAGCGGAATCCGGCTGTTCGAGATCGGCCGCCGCTATCTTGCCGACAAGGAGCGGCTGACCCTCGGCCTGGTGCTCGCGGGCGACCGTGCGGCGCGCAGCTGGCAAGGCGGCAAGGCACAGCGCTTCGGCGCGTATGACGCCAAGGCCGAGGCGCTGGCCTTGCTCGAAGCCGCCGGCGCGCCGATTGCCAATCTGCAAGTAATGGGAGAGGCCGGTGACGTCTATCACCCCGGCCAGTCTGCGACCCTGCGGCTCGGACCCAAGACCGTGCTCGCCGCTTTCGGCATGGTCCACCCCTCGGTACTGAAGGCCTTCGATCTCGACGGCGAGGTCGCCGCGGTCGAGATCTATCTCGACGCGCTGCCGGCCAAGCGCGGCACCGGCTTCATGCGCCCGGCCTACACCCCGCCGGCGCTGCAGGCGGTCACGCGCGATTTCGCCTTCCTCGTACCGGCCGAGCTGCCGGCGGGCGATCTCGTCCGCGCGGTGAAGGGCGCCGACAAGGCAATGGTCGTCGACGCGCGGCTGTTCGACCTGTTCACCGGCACCGGCGTTCCCGAGGGGCAGAAGAGCCTCGCGGTCGAAGTCACGCTCCAGCCGGGCGAGAAGAGCTTCACCGATGCCGAACTCAAGGGCGTGGCCGACAAGGTCGTCGCCGCGGCGGCGAAGCTCGGCGCGAGCCTCAGGGGCTGATCGCGTGATCGAACGGTTCCTCCACGGTCTTCAGGAGAAGATGGAGGACCCCGAGATTTACGAAACCATGCTCGTGGTCGTCCCCGGCGATCTCGATCCTTTCGATCGCCATTATCGCTTCAGCATCCATATCGACGCCGAATTGCGGCTCGCCGGCCTCGGCTGCAGCGTCGGGGGCGGCACGCTGTACCGCGAGATCGACGAAGAGGACGAAGAGAGCGAGGACGAGATCATCTCCTGCATCCTCGATGTCGACGCTACCGATGTCGACGGCGCCCGCGCGCTGATCCGGCTGCACATGCCCGAACTCGGCGCCCCGGCCGGAACCCTCGTCCAGTATGGCGATTACGAAGACCGGTTCGACGGCGAGCGCTGGCACCTTGGCGAACCCCGCAGCATCGAGGAGTTCTGACGCATGCCTACCGTTCTCATCACCGGCGCAACCGCAGGCATCGGCGAGGCATCGGTCCGCGCCTTCGCCGCCGCCGGCTGGCATGTCATTGCCACCGGCCGCCGCAAGGACCGCCTCGATTCGCTCGCGACGATCATCAGCGAGAACCGCGTCCATACCCTCGCCTTCGACGTGCGCGACGAGGAGGCGCGTGACGAGGCGCTCGATTCGCTCCCCGAACAGTTCCGCGACATCGACCTGCTGATCAACAATGCCGGGCTCGCGCTCGGGCTCGAGCCGGCGCAGGAAGCGAAGCTGTCCAACTGGACGACGATGATCGACACCAACATCACTGCCCTGGTTTCGATCACGCACAAGCTTCTGCCGCAGCTGATCGCGCGCAAGGGCGCGATCATCAACCTCGCCTCGGTCGCGGCGAACTATCCCTATCCCGGCGGCAACGTGTACGGCGCGACCAAGGCGTTCGTCCGCCAGTTCAGCCTCAATCTGCGCTCCGATCTGATCGGCACCGGAGTGCGCGTCTGCTCGATCGAGCCGGGCATGGTCGAGACCGAGTTCAGCCTCGTGCGAACCGGCAGCCAGGAAGCCTCGGACAAGGTCTATGCCGGCGTCAACCCGATGACCGCCGAGGACATTGCGAAGACGATGCTGTGGGTCGCCGAACAGCCGCCCCACCTCAACATCAATGCGCTCGAGCTGATGCCGGTCAACCAGGCCTGGTCGCCCTTCCTGGTCCACCGCGAAAATGCCTGACCTGGGTTAGAGGCCTGAACCGGCCTGCTTCCCCTTCGTTGCCGGAGGAAAGGGGTTTGGCCATGCGCGTCCATCATCTCAATTGCGGTACCGATTGCCCGCTGGGCGGCGCACTGTTCGACGGGCGCAGCGTCGGGCTGACCGGCCGGCTGGTCTGCCATTGCCTGCTGATCGAGACCGACGCGCACGGGCTGGTCCTGATCGACACCGGCTATGGGCTGCGCGACGTCGACCATCCGCACCGCGATCCGGCGCGGATTACCCGGGCGATGCGCGCGATGCTCAATATCCGGCTGCGCGAGCAGGAGACTGCGATCCGGCAGATCGAGGCGCTCGGGCTCGATCCGCGCGACGTGCGCCACATCGTGCTCACGCATCTCGACTTCGATCATGCCGGCGGGCTCGAGGATTTCCCCAATGCCCTGATCCACGTGATGGAAAAGGAATGCGCCGCCGCCACCGGGCCGAAGCGCGGCTTCGTGCCCCGCAATCGCTACCGGCCCGCGCAGTTCGATGAAGTCGCTAACTGGCGGCTTCATGCCAGCACCGGCGAGCCGTGGTTCGGCTTCGACGCCGTTCGCGCGCTGGAGGGGCTCCCGCCCGAAATCCTGCTGGTGCCGCTGCCGGGCCACACCTGGGGCCATGCCGGGGTGGCGATCGACACCGGCATGGCCCCAGGTGTGGCCC
>JASLBO010000592.1 GCA_030146605.1 Sphingomonas sp.
AGCGTGTCGCCGAGCCGCGCATGGCTGCCGGGCAGCGCGATCAGCACGTGCCGGCTTCGCTGCCGATCACGCGGCCGTCGCGCAGCGCGATCCGGCGTGGGCAGGCCGCCGCGAGGTCGCGGTCATGGGTGACCATCACGACGGTTACGCCAAGCTCCGAATTGAGCTCGGCGAGCAGCGACATCACGTCCCGCGCGGTGCTGCTGTCGAGACTGCCGGTGGGCTCGTCGGCCAGCAGCAGGCGCGGCGCGCCGACCAGTGCGCGGGCGATGGCGACGCGCTGGCTCTGTCCCCCCGAAAGCTGGCCGGGGAGGTGCCCGGTGCGATCGGCGAGGTCGACGCGCGCGAGCATTGCCTCGGCCGCTTCGCGCTGCTGCTCGCGCGGCACGCCGCGATACTGCAGCGGCAGCGCGACGTTCTGCCACGCAGTGAGCCGCGGGAGCAGATGGAAGGACTGAAAGACGAAGCCGATCAGCCGATTGCGCAGGCGGGCGCTTTCGTGGGGGGTGGAGCGATTGACGACTTCACCGTCGATTCGCAACACCCCGCTGCTCGGCCGGTCGAGCAATCCGATCAGATTGAGCAAGGTACTCTTGCCCGAACCCGAAGGGCCGACCAGCGCGCAGAACTCGCCGCTGTCGACGGACAGCGTGACATCCTCGAGCACGGCGACCTTACGATCAGGCGCGGCATAGTATTTGGATACGCCTTCAAGCCTAAGCACACCGACCTCCGCCCCGGCTGAACAGGAATGATCGCCCGGTTCGTGTCAATAGGGGCCGCTTTTGTCGTAGAATTGCCCGATCGGTGAAGTTGTGCGGTGCGGCGTGGTGCCCGGTGTTGCAGTTGCGAATGCGGCGCCAGCTTGCGTACGGACATCCATGTAGATATTTTTTTTGGTGTCCCCCCGGCCTCGTACTACGCGCGTCGTAACCCTAGACTGCGGCGGGCCGCAGCGAACAACAGAGGCACGAGCCTCGATCAGGGAGGGGACATTCATGGGTGTTATTGCGCCGAAGCTGCGTCATATTCTGCTTGTCGGAGTGGCCAATCTGGGATTGGTCGCGACCGCTGGGGCGGCACAGGCGACACCACGCGAAACCAGCTTCAAGATCGACGCGCAGCCGCTCGCCACGGCGCTGCGCGACCTAGCCATGCAGAGCGGAGTCTCGATCCTCGCGGATTCGACGCTGACCCAGGGCAAGATGGCGCCACGCTATGCAGCGACCAGCGACGTCGAACTCGCGCTGGTCGCGCTGCTGCGCGGATCCGGGCTGACCTATCGCCAGCGCGGCACCCTCTACGTCGTCGTCGCCGCGCGCGCGATGACCACGGGCAGCGCGCAGGATCAGGCGCCGCAGCAGGCCGCGGAGAATGACGGCGAGATCCTCGTCACCGCGCAGAAGATCGAGGAATCGATCCAGGACGTGCCGATCGCGGTCTCCGCCTTCTCGGGCGCTGCGCTCGACAATCTCAAGATCGAGACCGGCGGCGAGCTGCTGCGCGCGATCCCCAACGTCACGTTCTCGAAGAGCAATTTCTCGGGGTATAATTTCTCGATCCGCGGGGTGGGGACCAAGGCAGTTTCGGCGAGCACCGATCCGGCGGTGGCGGTGAGCTTCAACAACACGCCGTTGATCCGTAACCGGCTGTTCGAGCAGGAATTCCTCGATCTTCAGCGCGTCGAAGTGCTGCGCGGACCGCAAGGGACGCTGTATGGCCGCAACGCGACCGCGGGCGTCGTCAACGTGCTGCCGGCGCTGCCTTCCAACAAGTTCAGCGCCGAGATCGAAGGCGAAGTCGGCAATTACGAAACGCGCCGGGTGAGCGGGATGGTCAATCTGCCGCTCAGCTCGACACTCGCGGTGCGCGCGGCGGGGGCCTACACCAAGCGTGACGGCTTCGAGTATAACAGCTTCAACGACACCCGCGTGAACGGGCGCGACCTGTGGACGACGCGCGTGTCAGCGCTGTGGGAGCCCTCGGCCGGCTTTCGCGTGAGCGCCATCTGGCAGCATTTCGAGGAAGACGACAATCGCTCGCGCAGCGGCAAGCAATTGTGCACGCGCGACCCCGGACCGACCCAGATCGGCAGCACGCCGGTGTCTGAAGATTTGCGCGCGCGGTTCAGCCAGGGCTGTCGGTCCAGCACGTTGTTCTCCGACGACGCGTTCGGGGTGCCGAATGCGGAGAGCTTCCCGCATATCTTTATCGCCAGCAACATCGGTATCGGGAGCCGGTCCGATTTCACGCCAGTGTACGCGGTGCCGCAACTGACGGATCCCTATGAAGGCGTCATCCAGTCGCGAAATCTGCGAGAGATCTCAACGAGCTATGATCCGGTGTTCCGCGCCAAGAACGACTTCTATCAGCTCAACCTCGACGTCGAGCTGAGCGACGGGCTGCAGCTGATCTCGCAGACCGCCTATGCGCGTGATCGCTATTATTCGTCACAGGATTACAGCCGGTTCGCCTCCAATCCAATCTTCGGCAATTCGACCGAGCCTGAATTGACGGGGAGCACTGGGTTTCCGCTGGTAGCACCCAATCTGACTCCCGGGGGCGTCTACACCGACCCGCAACTCGGGCCGTCGGACCGGTTCCTCTCCGTCGATCTCAGCACATCCAGCAATGAACAATGGACGCAGGAGCTTCGCCTACAATCTTCATGGGATGGTGCGCTGAACATAAATGTCGGCGGGAATTATCTAAATTTCAAGTCGCGTGACGATTACTATGTATTTAGCAATATGTTCAGCCTGATAAGTCAGTATTTTTACAATCGCAGTTTCGATGACGTAGATTTCGATAGAATGGAGAACTACGTCCGCACGACGCCGTGCCAGCCGACAGGCCCAACCGATGCAGTCGGCATCGGCATCGG
>JASLBO010000224.1 GCA_030146605.1 Sphingomonas sp.
CCTGTCGGTGCCTCTGGTGGTGCGGCTGGAGGGCACCAACGTCGAAGAGGGCAAGGCCCTGCTGGCGCAGTCGGGCCTGCCGATCGTGGCGGCGAACGACCTCGGCGACGCGGCGAAGAAGATCGTCGCCGAAGTGAAGCAGGCGGCATAAGTTTTCTCCCTCTCCCGTCGGGAGAGGGTTGCGCAGACTTGGGTCCGCTTCTTCAGCGGACCTTAGTCGGAGCTGGGTGATGGGGGCACCCTATCCAGAGCAGGACACCCTCACCTACGCCGCCAGGCAGCAAGCTGCCAAGCTCTGCTACCTCTCCCACAGGGAGAGGTAGATAGCATCACTTCCCGAGCTTCTCGATCTTGTCCTGTAGCCGCGCCAGTTCCGCCTTGAGCGCCGCAACATCATCGCCGCTCTCCGCCGGCGGCGCCGCCGGCGTCGTCGGGGCGACAGCCCCCGCCGCGCCCGGCTTGAACGCCTCGGCCGCCGCTTCGAACATTGCCAGATTGCGCTTGGCGATCTCGGCGAAGGGCGAATGGGCGAACGCGCCCTCGACCGCCGATTTGAACTGCTCCTGGTTGCGCCGGAAGCTGTCCATCGACGCCTCGAGATAGCCCGGCACCATCGCCTGCATCGAATCGCCGTAGAGCGAGATCAGCTGGCGCAGGAAATTGACCGGCAGCATCGAAGTGCCGCGCGATTCCTCTTCCATGATGATCTGGGTGAGGACGTTGTGCGTGATGTCCTCGTCGCTTTTGGCGTCGACCACCTTGAAGTCGCGGCCCTCGCGCGTCATCGCAGCGAGATGTTCGAGCGTGATATAGGACGAGGTTTCGGTGTTGTAGAGCCGGCGGTTGGCGTACTTCTTGATGATGACCGGACCCGAGCCCGCAGCAGCTTTCTTCATGGACACCCCCGCGCGTGAATGATGATACCCTAACATCCTTTGCCGCATCGCAACAAGGGCCTCGGCCGCTGCCGCTGTTTCTCGCCCTGTTGCGCAGCGAAACTGCAGCATCGCCCGATCGGCGCGCCGCAGCACTTGCCGGATTGCGTGCCTATCAGGAGGCGCCGCGCCCTGCTCCCCGCCCCTCGCGTCCGGTGATTGCGCAGGCGGGCCGCGCGACGCTGCGCGATTATGGCGGCAGCGGCGCGCCGATCGTCTTCGTCCCCTCGCTGATCAACCCGCCGCTCGTGCTCGATCTGGCCGAGGACAATTCGCTGCTCTGCTGGCTGGCGGAGCAGGGCGTGCACCCGATGCTCGTCGACTGGGGAACGCCGGACGCCGGGGATCGCGCGCAGGACGTCACTGCGCATGTCGAGCAATTGCTCCTGCCGCTGCTCGCCGCGCTCGACCGCCCGCCCGTCCTCGCCGGCTATTGCCTCGGCGGCACGATCGCGATCGCGGCGGCGGCGGCGATCAAGGCCGCCGGCCTCGTCACGATCGCGGCGCCGTGGCGTTTCGCCGGCTATGGCGACGCGCTCGAGCCGATCTCGGCGCTGTGGGACGAGGCGCACACCACCTGCGAACGGCTCGGCCTCGTGCCGATGGAAGTGTTGCAGGCGGGCTTCTGGCAGCTCGACCCCAAGCGCACCGTCGCCAAGTTCGAGCGCTTCGCCCGGCTCGACCCCGCCGGCCCGGAGGCGCGCGCATTCGTCCGGCTCGAGGATTGGGCCAATGGCGGCGCCCCGCTCACCTTCGCTGCCGGGCGCCAGCTGTTCGACGACTTCTTCATCGCCGATCTACCCGGCAAGGCACGGTGGGAAATCGAGGGCCGCAAGGTCGATGCCGACGCGTTGGACACCCCCGCGCTTTCCTTCGTGTCCACCACCGACCGCATCGTCCCGGCCGCCAGCGCCGCGCGGATCGGCGAGCTCCGCGAGCTGGCGATGGGGCATGTCGGCATGATCGTCGGCGGCCGCGCGCGCGCGGCGCTGTGGCAGCCGCTTGCGGACTGGCTAACTGCCGTTCCCGCCCCTAGATAGCGCGCAACGACCGAAGACATCTGCGCAGGAGCCCGTCCCCATGACCGACATCGTCATCACCGCCGCCAAGCGCACCCCGGTCGGCAGCTTCCTCGGCGCATTCGCCACGACGCCCGCGCACGAGCTCGGCCGCATCGCGATCGAGGCGGCGCTCGAACAGGCCGGCGTCAAGGGCGAGGAAGTCAGCGAAGTCATTCTGGGGCAAGTGCTCACCGCGGCACAGGGCCAGAACCCCGCACGCCAGGCGTCGATGGCGGCGGGGGTGCCGAAAGAAGTTCCCGCCTGGGGCGTCCAGCAGGTCTGCGGTTCGGGGCTGCGCGCGGTCGCGCTGGCTTATCAAGCGATCAAGACCGGCGACGCGACGATCGTCGTCGCCGGCGGACAGGAGAGCATGTCGATGAGCCCGCACGCCCAGTCGCTGCGCCCGGGCACCAAGATGGGCGATCTCAGCCTCGTCGACACGATGATCAAGGACGGCCTGACCGACGTGTTCAACGGCTATCACATGGGCATCACCGCCGAGAATCTCGCCGAGCAATATCAGGTCACCCGCAGCGATCAGGACAATTTCGCCGTCCGCTCGCAGAACCTCGCCGAAAAGGCGCGCGCCGAGGGCCGCTTCAAGGACGAGATCGCCCCGGTCACGATCAAGGGACGCAAGGGCGACACGATCGTCGCCGACGACGAATATATCCGCGCCGGCGCCACTGTTGACGGCATCGCCGGGCTGCGTCCCGCCTTCAAGAAGGACGGCAGCGTCACCGCCGCCAATGCCTCGGGCCTCAACGATGGCGCCGCCGCTTTAGTGATCATGAGCCGCGCGGAAGCCGAGAAGCGCGGCGCTCCGATCCTCGCGCGAATCGCCAGCTGGGCCAGCGTCGGCGTCGACCCGTCGGTCATGGGCATCGGGCCCGTTCCCGCCAGCCGCAAGGCGCTCGAGAAAGCCGGCTGGAAGGTCGAGGATCTCGACCTGATCGAAGCCAATGAAGCGTTCGCCGCACAGGCGCTGGCAGTCGGCAAGGACATGGGCTGGGACGCCGACAAGGTGAACGTCAACGGCGGTGCGATCGCGATCGGCCACCCGATCGGCGCTTCGGGCGCCCGCGTGCTCACCACGCTGCTGTACGAGATGCAGAGGCGCGACGCGAAGAAGGGCCTGGCCACGCTCTGCATCGGCGGCGGCATGGGTATCGCGATGTGCGTCGAACGGTAACCGCTTGGTCGCACAAATTCGGGCTTTGGTCGCAAACGCGACGGGCAAGGGTGGTCTGCCGTGCTACCACAGCTAGTCACCGATGTTACAAAATTGCGTTGCATTGCAACAGGGCGCAACAATAGGAAAAACGCTGTAGCATATCTGCAACAGGCCGTCGGTAATTAATCTGTAGTTCACGAACGGCCTTGCGCGGGGAGGCCCGCATAGGGCGTCATAGGGTCAGTCGGGCATGGAGCCCGAAGGGGCCCTGAATATGAAAACCAGCCGACTTCTCGGTGCCACTGCTTTGGCGAGCGCCGCGTTCCTGTTTCCTCTCGTTGCGCAGGCGCAGTCCAGCGAGCCCATCGAGGCCGCCCAGACCGATACGACCCAGGCCGAAGACGAGGGCGCGACGGTTGTCGTGACCGGCTCGCGCATCCGCCGCCCCAACGACGATTCGCCGGTTCCGGTGACCACGGTCACGGGCGAAGAGATTTTCGAGACCGGCCGCGTGTCGGTCGGTGACGTGCTCAACGATCTGCCGCAGCTGCGCAGCTCGCTGGGCTCGCAGAATTCGACCTCGGGTCTCGGCACCCGCGGCGTCAACTTCCTCGATCTGCGCGGCCTTGGCCGCGCGCGCACGCTGGTGCTGATCAACGGCCGCCGCCAGACTTCGGCCGACATCATCAACAACGGCAACGCAGTCGACATCAACACCCTGCCGACCGATCTGATCGACCGCATCGACATCGTCACCGGCGGCAATTCGTCGATCTATGGTTCGGACGCGATCGCGGGCGTGGTCAACTTCATCCTGAAGGACAGCTACGACGGCATCCAGATCCGTGGCCAGACCGGCATCAGCACCTATGGCGACGCGGGTAACCAGTATGTCTCGCTCGTCGCGGGCAAGAACTTCGCCGAGGGCCGTGGCAACATCGCGTTCAACGCCGAATTCGCGCACCAGAACGACTATTACGCTTCGGGCCGCCCGAACCTGCGCCAGAACAACGCGTTCATCGTCGTCGACACCGATACCGGTGCGTCGTCGGACAGCGTGCCGGACCGTCTTTACTATCGCGACATCCGCAGCGCGACGATCGGCCTCGGCGGTCAGGTCGGCGTCCGCTACTCGAACGCCGCTGGCGCGCCCTGCGGCAATGACGCGGTCGGCTCGTCCTTCACCTGCGGCTTCCAGTTCCTGCCCGACGGCAGCCTGACCCCGCAGACCGGCCTTCGCGTCGGTCTCGGCCCGAACGGCAACTATATCGGTGGCAACGGCACCAGCAGCCGCGAGGGCAAGCTGATGGCCCTTTCGCCGGACCTCAAGCGCTACGTGTTCAACGCGCTTGGCCATTTCGAAATCTCGTCGGCATTCGTGCCGTTCTTCGAGGCCAAATATGTGCGGACCGATGCGTTCGGTACGCAGAGCGGCCCGTTCTTCTCGCAGGGACAGACGCTGGCTGACGGCGTGGGCGGGGTTGACGGCTTCGCCGGCACCTATGACCGCTCCTATTCCAACGGCTCCTACAACTCCGCTACTGCCGCGGTGAATCCGGGCGCACTGCGCGCCACCACCGTCAACCGCGAAGGCATTCGCCTCGACAACCCGTATCTGTCGGCCGCCGCACGTGCGACGCTCACGGCTCAGCTGACCGCAGCAGTCAACTCCGGCGTCAATCCGAACACCGGCGCGGCCTTTGCTGCCAGCGGCCTCACGCCTGCGCAGATTGCGGCAAACCGCGACGCGGCGCTGGCGCAGATCGCTGCAGGCACCTACCGCTTCTCGCTGCGTCGCAACTGGGTCGACCTCGGCACGCGCGACGAGCAGATGAAGCGCGAGTTGTATCGGGGTGTCATCGGCGTTCGCGGCGATCTCGGCTCGGACTGGAACTACGAAATTTCAGCCAATTACAGCGAGCACAAAGAGTCGAGCGTAATCACCGGCAACGTCAACACCCAGCGCTACCTGCTGGCTCTCGACACGACCCGCAACGCCGCGGGCCAGATCGTCTGCCGCTCGCAGGTCGATGGCCGCTATGCGGGCGACGACGTCGCCGGCAATCCTTCGCAGTTGGCTTCCGACATCGCCGCCTGCGTTCCGCTGAACCCGTTCGGTCAGGGTACGGCCAGCCAGGCCGCGCTCAACTACCTCGTCACTCCGACCATGGCCGAGGGCAAGTCCACCCAGTTCGTGGCCAGCGGCTTCGTGTCCGGCAACCTGCCGATCAACCTGCCGGGCGGTGCGATCGGCGTGTCGCTGGGTGCCGAATATCGCAAGGAGACGCTGTCCTACGATCTCGACGATCTGACCCAGGCCGGCTACGCGTTCTACAACGCCATCCCGAGCTTCACCTCGCCAGCGTTCGAAGTGAAGGAAGTGTTCGGCGAAATCTCGCTGCCGCTGATCAAGGACGTGACGCTCCTCCAGGAGCTGACGGTCAACGCCTCGGGTCGTATCGCCGACTATAAGGGCGGCGCAGGCACTGTGTACGCGTTCAGCGGCGGCGCCACCTGGCGTCCCGTCCGCGACCTGATGTTCCGCGGCTCCTATTCGAAGTCGGTCCGCGCGCCGTATCTGGGCGATCTCTATTCGGTTCCGGGCCAGAATTTCACGCCCGCGCCGAACGATCCCTGCTCGACGCGCAACATCAACACGGGTTCGGCGACGCGGGAGGCGAACTGCAATGCAGCCGGCCGTCCAGCAGGTTACGACTTCGTCTACACCTCGTCGCTGGAGATCCTGAGCGGCGGTAACACCAATCTCAAGGAAGAGACCTCCAAGTCGCTGACCGTGGGCGGCGTGTTCCAGCCAACCTTCGTGCCCGGCCTGGCGATCTCGGTCGACTATTTCGACATCACCGTCGACGACGTGATCACCTCGCCGACGCCGCAGCAGGTGCTCAATGCCTGCTACGACGCGCCGGATCTGAACAACCAGTTCTGCGCGCTGTTCCAGCGTGCGGGTGCCAATGGGGGTCCGCGTGGCGAGCAGCAGTTCCGGATCCTCGAGGGTTCGCTGATCGATTCGCCGCAGAACTACGCGCAGTACAAGGCGCGCGGTATCGACACGCAGATCGGCTACAATCGTGACCTCGGCTTCGGCCGCCTGAGCCTGAAGGGCGTCTGGACCCACACGATCCAGCGCGACAACTTCACCGATCCGTCGCGTCCGGCCTTCAAGAACGTGCTGGTCGGCGAACTCGGCGATCCTGAGGACAACTTCAACATCAGCACCGATCTGAAGATGGGCATTCTGACGCTGGGTCACAGCTTCCGCTACCTCAGCCGCATGTACATCAACACCTGGGAGGACTATAACGGCGTCAACGGCGAGCCGGCCCAGAACCCCGATTATGCTGAGATCGCTCAGTATCCGTCGGTCACCTACCACGACATCCGCTTCGACCTCGAAGTGAACGACGCGTTCAACTTCTACGGTGGCGTGACCAACGTGGGCGACACCAAGCCTCCCTATGGCCTCACGGGCATCGGCGCTGGTTCGGGCATCTACGACAACCGCGGCCGCTTCTTCTACGTGGGCGCAACCGCGAAGTTCTGATCGCGGCACGACCAACTCAGAAAGGGCCGGGGTTCATCCCCGGCCCTTTTTCTTTGTCCCACATCCGCGTTAGACAGGGGTCATGACGGTCAACGCAATCGAGCAGGCGCATTCGCTGGCTTCACGCGGCGAGACGGCTGCGGCAGTCGCGCTGCTCGAGGCGGCGGGCAACGCCGGGAATTCCCAGGCGTGGATGCAGCTTGCGGTCTGGCGCCTTGCCGGCTCGCTGCTTCCCCGCGATCTGGATGCGGCGCGCGTGGCGCTTCGTCGCGCGGTCCAGATCGGCCATGTCGACGGCGCGCTCATGGAAGTCGCGTTGCTTGCCAACGGCAACGGCAATGCAGACGCGCCGGACTGGCCCGCGGCGATTGCCCTGCTGGACAGGGCCGCCTCCGGCGATCCCGTCGCCGCCGCGCAGCGTGCATTGCTCGGCGAGATGGCGCTCGCCGCGGACGGTTCACCACGCGCCCTTGGCGAGTGCCGACTGCTCAACCCGGCGCCGCGCATCGTCCATTATCCCGGATTCTTTACGGCGCGCGAATGCGCCCATGTGGCGTCGGTCGGCTCGGAACTGCTCGAACCCGCGCAGGTGATCGATCCGCGCACCGGCCGCCTTGTCCCGCATCCGATCCGCACGTCGGACGGTGGCGCGATCGGGCCCGCGCGCGAAGACCTGGTGATCCGCGCGCTGAATCTGCGGATTGCGGCGGCGAGCGGGACGCGAGTGGAGCAAGGCGAGCCGCTCACGGTTCTGCGCTATAGTCCGGGACAGGAATATCGGCGCCACCTAGACACGATCGCCGGAGCGGCGAACCAGCGGATCCGGACGGTGCTGATCTACCTCAACCAGGGCTTTCGCGGCGGCGAGACCCAGTTTCCGCTGCTGGGGCTCACGATCCAGCCGCGCGGGGGCGATGCGATCATCTTCGACACGGTGCTGGGCGACGATACGCCCGACCCGCGGGCCCTCCACGCCGGAGCCCCGGTCACCGCCGGCGCCAAGTGGCTCGCCACGCGCTGGATCCGGGCCGCGCCCGTCGATCCCTGGACGATCCGCTCCGCCTAGCGCCACATCCGGTCGAACCGCCGGCCGAGCCCGGTCAGCAGCTCATATTGCGACAATCCGCTGAGCGCCGCGGTTTCGGGCAGCGCATAGTCGATCGCCACCCAATCGCCTTCGCCGAGCCCCGGCGCCGCATCCACGCCGATCGCGGTCAGGTCCATCGATACCCGGCCGATCACCGGCAGCACGGCACCGCCGATGCGCGCGCTGCCGTTGCCCGAGAAGCAGCGGAGATAGCCGTCGGCATAACCCAAGTTGAGCACCGCCACGTCCATGTCAGCGGGCGCAGTGAAGGTGGCGTTATAGCCGACGATCTCGCCCGCCCGCACCCGCCGGCGCTGGATCACCTGCGCTTGCGGAGTCGCCACCTGGCGGATCGCCGCATGCTCCGCACGCTGCCGTCCGCCATATAGAGCGATCCCGGGGCGAGTCAGGTCGAAGGCATAATCCGGGCCCAGCGCGATGCCCGCCGAGTTGGCGAGGCTCATCCGTCTCGCCGAGGTCCGCCCGCGCAAGGCAGCGAACGCCGTCCGCTGCCGGGCGTTCAGCGGCACATCCTCGTCGGCGCAGGCGAGGTGGCTCATCAGCGTATCGATCGCGAGCCCGTCGAGCAGCCCGGTGGTCACGTCTTCGACCGAAATGCCCAGCCGGTTCATGCCGGTGTCGACCATCACGTCGCATGCGCCGCCGCCTCCGTCGCGCCAGCGGCGCACCTGTTCGACGGTGTTGAGCACCGGTCGCGCATGCGCGGGCCGGTCGGCCATGTCCGCCTCGCGTACCCCGTGGAGCACCGACACCGACAGGCCGAGATCCGCCAGCGCGCGCGCCTCGCTCCACACTGCGACGAAGAAATCGCGGCAACCCGCCTCGGCCAGCCGCCGCGCCACTTCGCGCGCGCCCAGCCCATAGCCGTCGGCCTTGACGGCCGCCCCGCACGCCGCGCCGCCGCCCAGATCGCGCAGCAATCGCCAATTGGCGACGAGGGCGTCGCCGTCGAGCCTCAGCCTCAGGGGGGAATGCGTCATGCCCGCGCGGTTAGCGTCTGGCGGGCACGCGCGCCACTGTCTCCTTCAGGCCCCAGACCGTGACCGCCAACGCCATCGCCACCACCACGAAGGTATACCATAGCCCGGCATAGGGATCGCCGGTCCGTGCGACGACATATTGGCTGATCAGCGGCAGGAATCCGCCGAAATAGCCAGTGCCGATATGATAGGGGATCGACATCGAGCTGTAGCGGATCCGCGAGGGGAACATCTCCGAAAGCAACGCCGCGACCGGGCCGTAGGTCGCGCCCGAAAGCGCCATCAGTGCGAGGATCGCCAGCACGATGACCGCGATATTCCCCGCCGGCGGCACGATCGGCTTCAGGTCGTAGCCCGCTGCGGCCAGTGCGGCATCGAGCCCTGCCGGTCCGGTATCGGCAACCGGCGAGCCGCCGATCGACACGGTCACCGCCGGCGCACGCGTGGTCGTATAGGCGACGCCCTTTTTCGAGAAATAGTCGAGCAGCTTGCCGCATTCGTCGTCCTGTTTCGCGGCAAAGGGATCATAGCCGCATTGCGGCCCCGATACGATCACCGGGGCGTGCCGCGCCGCCTCGGCCAGTCCCGGATTGGCCGCGCTGCCGATCACCCAGAACAAGGGGAAAAGCAGCACCAGCGTCAGCGCATAGCCGGTGACGATCGGCACCTTGCGCCCCACCCGGTCCGAGAGATGACCGAAGAACAGGAAGAAGCCCATGCCGACGATCGCCGATCCACCGGTGATCAGCTGCGCCGCGGTCGGATCGAGCCGCATCGGGCCGGACAGGAACGACAGCACCGAGAACATCGACGTATACCAGATCACCGTCAGCCCCGCGGCGATCCCGAACAGCGCGACGAACAGCCTCTTGCCGTTGCCGGGATAAGTGAAGCTTTCGATGAACGGGTTCGCCGCGGTCTCGCCGGCTTCCTTCATCGCCTTGAACACCGGGCTCTCGGAAAGCTTGAGCCGCATCCACAGCGAGATGGCGAGCAGCAGGACCGAGAACAGGAACGGCACCCGCCAGCCCCAGCTCTCCCACACGTCGGCGAGGGCGAATTTGGAGAGCAGAACCACCGCGAG
>JASLBO010000302.1 GCA_030146605.1 Sphingomonas sp.
AGCTGCCGTTCAGGGACGGCCAGCTGATGACCGGCCGGCTGGGCGAGGACCGCGACCTCGATTATGGCCGGGAGGCGGCGCAGCGCTGCGGGCTGATGCTGGTCGCGCAGATCAAGAAGGCGCTCGGCGGCGATCTCGGCCGGGTCGAGCGGATCGTCAAGCTCGGCGTCTTCGTCAATTCCACCGGCGATTTCACCGATCAGCCCAAGGTCGCGAACGCCGCGTCCGAGCTGATGCAGGCGTTGTTCGGCGAAGCGGGCCGTCATGCCCGCAGCGCGGTGGGCGTGCCGGTGCTGCCGCTGGGCGCGGCGGTGGAAATCGATGCGGTGGTGGCGATCCGCGGCTGAGTTCTGTTGCGGCGCAGCCACAGTTCGTCACGATCGAGCAACAATTCAGCAATTAATGTTGTGCGGCGCAGCGCGTTGCGGCACTAATCTTGTGCCGATCGTAAGCACGCGCATGGCTTTTTGAGCTGGAGACGCAGGCGACGCCGGCAGCAGGCGGGGACCCTTTGGTTTGAATTGAAAGGGATTCCATGCGCTATTCTATCCTCAGCCTCGGCGCGCTCATGCTCGCCACCACCGCGCCAGCCATGGCGCAGGACGCGAGCGAGACCGAACCGGCACCCGCCATCACCGTCACCAGCGCCGTGACGCTGACCTCGGACTATCGCTTCCGCGGGCTCAGCCAGTCCAACAAGAAGGTGGCGGTTCAGAGCACGGTCAACGTCAATCATGAGTCCGGCCTCTATGTCGGCACATGGGTGTCGACGATCGACGACGAGGTTTCGCTGCCCGGCTATGGCGACGTCGAAATCGATCTCTATGGCGGGTATACCAAGACGCTGGACAGCGGCGTCGGCTTCGATGTCGGCGCGCTTTATTATTATTATCCGGACGGTGCGAAGGGCCTCAAGACCGACTTCTTCGAACCCTATGCCTCGGTGATGTATTCGGTCGGGCCGGTGACCGCCAAGGTCGGGGCCAATTACGCGTGGAGCGGGCAATCGGGCCTCGCCGATAACGACAGCCTGTATCTGCGCGGCGATCTGACCGTTGCCATTCCGAACACCCCGGTGAGCATCATCGGCCATATCGGGCGCACCGACGGCCAGCTCGGCGTGCTCGCGCCCGACGGCAAATATACCGATTGGTCGCTCGGCGCCGAAATCTCGCAGCAGTTCGTCAAGCTCGGCGTCCAATATGTCGACACCGACATCACCAACGATGCCGGCTATGCCGATGCGATCGGCGCCGATCCGCGCGCGGTCTTCTACATGACCCTCAGCTTCTGACGAAAACCGGTCCGGAAGCGGTTCGCCGCTTCCGGACCGGCGCCATTCCTTATCTGGGCGTGGTGCTGGCGCGCGCGGTCTGGCCGTCGCCTTCCGGCGCGGCGACGATCTCGCGGGTGGTGGTGCCCTTGTCGACCACATTGGTGGTCGGGCTGCCCACGGTGCTGCGCGCGCCCATGTCGGCGCTGGTGCGGCCGGCCGCGTCGAGCGCGGCATTCTCGGAAGCGCTGCGCGCCTGCGAACCGCCGAACAGCGCATCGAGCGCCTGCGACGAAGGCGATGTATCCTGCGGACGCGGCGCGCCGGGCCGCGGCGGCACCAAAGCGAAATCGGGCGGGATCACCAGGGGCGCCTGGCGCGCGACGGCGAATTCGTCGGGACGCGCGCGATCGTACCCGTTCTTGCCACAGGCGGAGAGCGAGCCGACGAGCGCGACGCCCGTAGCGATCAGAACCAACTTACGCATTGACTTCATTCTCCACAGGAGCAGGCGTCCCGGCCTGCTTATCGCGCACGAACAAGGCGCGGATCAACAGGATCAGCACGCCGATGGTAATCGCCGCATCGGCCACATTGAAGACCAAAAAAGGGCGCCACGTCCCGAAATGCAGATCGGCGAAGTCGACGACATAGCCCAATCGGGTACGATCGAGGATATTGCCCAGCGCGCCGCCGAGCACCAGCCCCAAAGCGATCACGTCGGGGCGCTTCTTTTCGCGCAGCATCCACCAGAACACGCCGGCGGCGATGCCGCTGGTGAGCAGCACGAGCAGCCAGCGCATCGTCGTGCCGGTTGCGGGGAGCAGCCCCAGCGACACCCCGACATTCTTGACGAAGCGCAGGTCGAAGATCGGCAGCACGGTCAGCGACGCGTCCTGGACGTTGAGCCCGAGCGGGCCGGTGACATAATATTTCGTGAGCTGATCGATCAGGAATATGAAGGCCGCGACGAGCAGCCCGATTTGCCAGGTCTTCATGACTTCACCACTCCGGAGCAGCGATCGCACAGCGCGCCGTCCTCGACAATTTCGGGAAGATGCCGCCAGCATCGGCCGCATTTGAGGCGCTCGGTGGGCGTTACCGTGACGCTTTCGCCCGCCGTGACTTTCGAGACGATGAACAATTCGGCGAGATCGTCGCCCGAGGCCGGCAGATCGGGGACGGTCACTTCGGCCTCGAGGCTCGAACGCACCTTCTTTTCGCGGCGGTAAGGCTCGATCGCCTCGGTCACGGTCTGGCGCAGCGCGCGGATCGCGGACCAGTCGGTGGCGGTCGCGGCGCCTTCGGGCAGCACCGGCCAGTCGAGCAGATGGACCGAGCCGTCCTCGCTCGGGAAGCGCGCCTGCCAGACTTCCTCGGCGGTGAAGGTCAGGATCGGCGCGGCATAGCGGACCAGCGCGTGGAACAGCAGGTCGAGGACGGTGCGATAGGCGCGGCGCTTCGGATCCGCGGGGGCAACGCAATAAAGCGAGTCCTTGCGGATATCGAAGAAGAAGGCCGAGAGGTCCTCATTGGCGAAATCGGTCAGCGCGCGGCTGTAGCGGTTGAACTCGAAATCACTCGCCGCCGCCTTCAGCTCGGCATCCAGCTCGGCCAGCTTGGCGAGGATGTAGCGCTCGAGCTCGGGCATCTCGTCTACACCGACCCGCTCGCTTTCCTCGAAGCCTTCGAGCGCGCCGAGGAGATAGCGGAAGGTGTTGCGCAGCTTGCGATAGGTGTCGCCGGTGCCGGCAAGCACTTCCTTGCCGATGCGGACGTCCTCGAAATAGTCGGTCTGCGCGACCCACAGGCGGAGGATGTCCGCGCCGCTCTCGCCGATGATCTTCAATGGATCGACGACGTTGCCGAGCGACTTGCTCATCTTGCGGCCATTGCCGTCGAGCGCGAAGCCGTGGGTGAGGACGGCGCCGTAGGGCGCGTGGCCGCGCGTGCCGCAGCTTTCGAGCAGCGACGACTGGAACCAGCCGCGATGCTGGTCCGAGCCTTCGAGATAGAGGTCGGCACGGACACCCTCGCCGTAGCGCGCCTCGACCACGAAAGCATGCGTCGAACCGCTGTCGAACCACACGTCGAGGATGTCGGTGATCACTTCATAGTCGGCGAGGTTGTACTTCTGGCCGAGCAAGGCCTGATGATCGGCCTGGAACCACGCATCGGCGCCGCCGGTGGTGAAGGCCTGCAGGATGCGGGCGTTGACTTCCGGGTCGCGGAGGTAATCGCCGGTGGCACGGTTGACGTAGAGCGCGATCGGCACGCCCCACGCACGCTGGCGGCTGATCACCCAATCGGGACGGCCCTCGACCATCGAGCGGATGCGGTTGCGCGAGCGCTCGGGCACCCAGCGGGTGGTCTCGATCGCGTCGAGGGCGATCTGGCGGAGGGTGGGGGCGTTACTCTTAAGCCCCTCCCCTAAAGGGGAGGGGC
>JASLBO010000333.1 GCA_030146605.1 Sphingomonas sp.
CGGCACCCCCGGGCGCCTGCGCGACCATCTCGAACGCGGCGCGCTCGACCTCTCGGCGCTCAAGGCCGCCGTGCTCGACGAAGCCGACGAGATGCTCGACATGGGCTTCCGCGACGATCTCGAGCACATCCTCGACGCCACTCCCAATGGCCGCCGCACCCTGCTCTTCTCGGCGACGATGCCCAAGCCGATCGTCGCGCTTGCCCGCCGCTACCAGAAGGACGCGCTGCGCATCTCGACCGTCGGCGAGGATCGCGGGCACGGCGACATCGCCTATCAGGCGGTGACGATCTCCCCCTCGGACATCGAGCATGCCTGCATCAACCTGCTCCGCTTCCACGAAGCCGAGACCGCGATGCTGTTCTGCGCCACTCGCGACAATGTCCGCCACTTGCACGCCACGCTTGTCGACCGCGGCTTCTCCGCCGTCGCGCTCTCGGGCGAGCACAGCCAGTCCGAGCGCAACCACGCGCTCCAGGCGCTGCGCGATCGCCGCGCCCGGGTCTGCGTCGCCACCGACGTCGCCGCGCGCGGCATCGATCTGCCCACGCTCAGCCTCGTCATCCATGTCGAGCTGCCGCGCGACGCCGAGGCGCTCCAGCACCGTTCGGGCCGCACCGGCCGCGCCGGCAAGAAGGGCACCGCCGTCCTTCTCGTCCCCTATCCGCGCCGCCGCCGGGTCGAGATGATGCTCAAGGGCGCGCGCATCGAAGCCGAATGGATCGACGCGCCGACTCCCGAGACGATCCGCGCCAACGATCGCGAGCGCCTGCTCGCCGCCCTGCTCGCCCCCGTCGAGACCGACGAGGAGGATGCCGCGCTCGCCGAGCGCCTGCTCGCCGAAAAGACCCCGCAGGAAATCGCCGCCGCGCTCGTCCACGCCCACCGCGCCGCGATGCCGCAGCCCGAGGAGATGATCGAGCAGTCCTCCGCCGGGCGTCAGGCCGCGCAGCAGGAGCGTCACCGCCCCGGCTTCGACGACATCGCCTGGTTCCACATGGACATCGGCCGCCGCCAGAACGCCGATCCGCGCTGGGTGCTGCCGCTGATCTGCCGCCGCGGCCACATCACCAAGAACGAGATCGGCGCGATCCGCATCGGCCCCAACGAGACCTTCTTCCAGATCCCCAGCGCGATCGCGGCCAAGTTCGCCGCCGCCGTCGCCCGCACCACCGAGGGCGAGGAAGACGTCCGCATCGAGCCCTCGCGCGACGGCCCGCCCCAGCACGGCAGCGGTGGCGGTGGCGGCGGTGGCGGCCGCCCCTCGCACCATAGCGGCCCGCGCCCCGCCCATTCGGGCGAAGGCCGTCCGACCCTGCGCCGCCAGGATCCCAGCCGGCCGCCGTCCGGGCCGCACAAGGCCAAGCCCTATCAGCGCAAGGGTCCGCCGCAGCGGTGAGCGTCCGCATCCTCGTCGACGGCGACGCCTGCCCGGTCAAGGAGGAGATCTACAAGGTCGCCTTCCGCCACGAGGTCGCCGTCGTCGTGGTGAGCAACCAGCATCTGCGCATCCCGGCGCACCCGCTCCTCAGCCGCGTGGTGGTGAGCGACGGGTTCGACGCCGCCGACGACTGGATCGCCGGGCAATCGGCGCCGGGCGCAATCGTGATCACCGCCGACATATTGCTGGCCGACCGCGCGCTAAAGGCCGGCGCCCGCGTCCTCTCCCCCACCGGCAAGCCCTTCCCCACCAGCTCGTTCGGCGGCGCCATCGCTTCGCGCGCGATCATGGCCGACCTGCGCGACGGCGGCGACCAGCTCGGCGGCCCCAAGCCCTTCGCGGCGGCGGACCGCTCGCGGTTCCTGCAGGCGCTCGATGCGGCGGTGGTGGCGGTCAAGCGGGGTCAGTAGCAGTCGGTGGCTTCCTGCGCCGCAGTTCGTTGATCACCGCCTCCATCTCGAACAGCAACGCACACCCGGCCCGTATCCCGTCGAGGTCATCGCCCAATGTTTGCGCGAAATGCGCCTTGGTCTGTTCCGCGAGAGCCACGAGCTTGGCGTAGCGGTTCTCGCCCAGCTTCTTGCGAATGACTCCGAAGCCTTCGGTGAGTGCCTGAAAGGTGGTATCGATATTCCTGCCCGGGAAGTAGCCGCTGCTGTCAATGAACTCGGGAGCATCAAGCACCATAGCGCCGAGCAAATCCCAAATCTCACCGGGCGTTTGCGGAATGTAGGGCTGATAGGGTCGCATTGCGGCTATCTCCTCGGACGCTTCATGGCATCGGAACCACCCGCACGAGTCGGCCGAACGATGATAACGATGTCCGGTTGAAAGTCGCGGGCGAGGGTCTCCGCGCACCCGATAGAATGCCGACGATCCATCGCCCCCGCAGCCGGACGCATTCAGCCCTCCCCTGCCGTCGCTGCGGCGTAACACGGTCGCAGCCGTCGCGGGCATTACAGCTTCGTAATCTCGCCCAACCCTGCCAGTTCTTCCTTAGCCCTCTCCCGCTTTCGCGGGAGAGGGTTGGGTGAGGGTCTTCTTCTTCCTTCTACTTCCGTCTTCAACGTCTTCCCTATACCCCAACCACCATGCGCACGCCCGTACGCCGCCAGACGAGTCGCCACGCCGCCCGCCTCCGCAAGGAAGCGACCGATGCCGAACGCCTGCTCTGGGGTTCGCTGCGCAACCGCCGACTGACCGGACACAAGTTCCGCTTCCAGGCCACGATCGAACCGTTCGTCGCCGACTTCCTGTGCGTAGAGGCCCGGCTGATCATCGAAGTCGACGGCAGCCAGCACAATGCCGAGGTCGACGCCCGACGAACGCACTTCCTCGAGAGCCGCGGCTATCGGATCCTGCGCTTCTGGAACAACGAGGTTCTGGAGAATCTGGACGGCGTGCTGGAGGTCATCATGGCAACGCTGAACGCTGGCAGGCCAAGCTAGCGAGGCAGAAGAAGACCCTCACCCAACCCTCTCCCGCGAAGGCGGGAGAGGGCTTGCCAGCGACGGTTTCGACTATCTCAGGCGTCCATCATGCAAGCCTGCGGTTTAAGCTATCGGCGGTTCCCGCCTTGCGCTGACGCACTCTCCGACACCGACGCACTCACTGCATTGGCCGCGCATCTCCAATGATGTCCACCATGTCGAGCAACAGATTGCGCCCAGTCCAAATCTCCTCCGCATCCTCGTCGACGGCTTGGACAAATAGGGCTTTGGTGCGCTGCGCCATGTCGACCAGTTGCGCATAACGTTCGTCTCCCAAAGCAGGGCGAACGACCTTCAGACCTTCCGTCAGCTTCAGATACTCGGTGTTGATATCCTTCTCTGGAAAGAAACCCGATGTGTCGATAAACCTCGGGGCACCCAGCACCATCGAACCCACTAAGTCCCACAGTTCGCCAAGCGTCTGTGGAATATAGGGACTATATTCTTGCATCGCATCTATCCCTTTGGTCGAGGAATTGCATATGTATTTCCTGGCCCTAACTGGCTCGGTCGAATAATTATGACTGACTCTGGCTTAAAGTCGCTAGCAAAAAAATTCCTTATTTGCGGAGTAGCGAGTGTCTTTCGCTCCAACGTCATATCGAACGCCACTTTTCCGACCCTGGAATCGGGAATCGTATAGGTTCGATCTGCCTCGATCGTGCGATATTCTCTTCCAACAACCCGAACGGGAAATTTTTCTCCGCTTGTGATACCAAATTGATTATACATTTGCCTCAATTCCTCTCGAACCCTCCAATCGACGAAGTTTCCAAGATTGAGCCGATCGGAAGGTCTGGAACTGATCTTTCCAGCCTTCAGCGCTTTCAGCCCCTCTGCGTAGGCCGCATCTACGCGCGCCTGCAGAAATCGAAGAGTCTCCACTTGCAACGGCCCCATTTCACCGCGCGCGCCGTAGAGCGCGGCAGCTCGGTCCATACGCAGCCCATTGAGGTACGTCCTCCAACCCTCCGCCGTCTCAGGATCCGTCATCCCTCGACTTCGAACGCGATATTGAGGATCGATCTTTCGAATCTCATTGAGAAGGGCGTTTGCCCGCCGCAAACTGAGCTCGGCAGTCAACGCGTTCGCGGGGCCAGTTGAATCGAAAAAGTAGTCGGCTACGGCAATAATCGATCGCCCCGCGGGTGATTGCAGACCAGGAAACACCTGATGCAACAGCATTGGATCCCGGAACGCTTCGCTGTTGCTGAGGCGTCTACCCCGCCCGCCGCGACCACCCCGTCCGGTTGGGCCACCGGGTGGTGCGGACGCGTAGTTGCGAGGCGACGATAATGCGTCTCGAAGCGAGCGCGGCCCACCTGGTGCAAAGGTGAACCGACCGTTTCGCGGATCATGGTACGGGTTGAACTTGACCTCGGTCTCACCGGCTGGAGCCCTTCGACCCGTCCGCAGATAAATGCGGAATGCACATCGCGAAGGGCTGTCGAAACCTGATGCTCCATCGTTCATGATGCTGACCTCCGTGCGCGAACAAATCAGGAACATTCCTACATGTCAAGGTGGCGCGATTTTGCTCAAGTATGGCCAGCGTTCGCACCTGATCCGACCCATCCCACCCATAGCAATGTTGGACTTCGTCCGCTTGCCTCGGGCGGCCGGCCTTGCCGGCGCGCGCATCGCCGCACGCCGCATTGAATGCTTGCCGCCCGTGGTCGCGGGCCTATCGTTCGCCTATGGGAATCATTCCCGAGGAAAGGTCGCGAAGAGCGCGGAGCGCGGGATGCCTCGGCGCGTCGATCGGCATTCCGGTTCTGCTTTGCCTTTCCGTCTTCTTCGGGCTGACGCCATGCGGGCGCCCGGACGTGGTTTGTCGTCAGTCGAGCTTCTGGCGCGAAGTGACCATTCCCACTCTCACGATAACCGTGCTCGCGAGCTTGGGCTGCTATTGGGCGGCGCGCTGGTGGAACCGCCGCTGAAGCCCCCTTGAAATGTAGGATTTCATCTGCTTGCCTCAGGCGGTCGGCCTTGCCGGCCTGCTCTTTGACCCCGCCGGATCGATCCTCCTCGCAGCCCCGAGACAACGCGCATGGCGCGTGCGTGCCGCTTCGGTGTCGCTGACTGCCGCGCGAGTGTCGCGCGAATGCCGCCCAAGTGTCGCGCAGGTGTCGCGTCCGTGGCGCGTACCCGCCGCGAAGCTGTCCGCCGGGGCAATTCCGCCCCGAACCACCTCGTGGAATATCAACAACTTACCCTGTCAACGCCGCCGACAAAACCCGCTACCCTGTCAACCGTGTCAACCAAATCGCCCGTGCCGCCCGTCAGCCGTTGCCCTCCGCCGCGCCGCTTCCTAAGCTCGACTCGAACAGCAGACACCGGGGCAATATGCACAGACTGAAGACCCTCCTCCTCGCCGGCGCGCTGGCGATGGGCCTCGCCACGCCCGCCACCGCCCAGCGCACCCCCGCCAGGATCACCCCCGATCATGTCCGGGCGCATGTCGACATTCTCGCCGGCCCGGCGCTGCGCGGCCGCGGCAGCGCGACGCCCGACGAGGCCGCGGCGGCCGCCTATGTCGCGGCGATGTTCCGCGGCTATGGCCTTCGCACCGCGCCGGGGATGACCGGCTACACCCAGCCGGTCGATGTGGTCACCCTGCGGCTCGACGGCGCGCCCATGCTCACTGCCAACGGCACCCCGGTCGACGCCCCCTTGCTGTTCGCGTCCACCGGCCAGCCGGTCCGCGGCAAGCTCGCGGTCTTTGCCGGCACCGATCCGAAACAGGCCCCCGCCGCCGACGCGCTCCTCGTCACCGGTTCAGGGGTGAACGGGCTCCAGTTCGCCGGCGGCGTCGATCCGGGCAGGGTCAAATTGGTGATCATCCGCGCCACCGATCAGACCCGCGCCTATTATGACCGGATCGGCGGCCGCCCCCGCCTGCCGCGGTACCTCAAGGGCGAGGCGCCCCGCCCCCGCCCGACCGTCGTCGCGCTGAACGACGCCGCGTTCGACCGGCTCGCCGCGCAGGACGGCGCCGCAATCGCGCTCGAACTGCCCGGGCTGATCGAGCAGGCGCAGGTCACCACCAATGCGCTCGGCTTCCTCCCCGGCACCGATCCGGCCGCGGGCGTGCTGCTCGTCACCGCGCATCTCGACCATCTCGGCGTGCGCCCCGACGGCAAGGTGATGTACGGCGCCAATGACGACGCCTCGGGCACCGCCGCGGTGATCGAGCTGGCGCGGACGCTGGCGGCCAGGAAGCACCGCCGCGGCATCCTGTTCGTGGCCTATGGCAGCGAGGAAGCCGGCGGCTTCGGCGCGCGCTGGTTCGCCGAGCATCCGCCGGTGCCGCTGACCGATATCGTCGCCAATCTAGAGATCGAGATGATCGGCCAGCAGGATCCCAAGCTCCCGGCCGGCACGATGATGATGACCGGCTATGAGCGCTCGACCTTCGGCGAGACCTTGAAGGCGCACGGCGCGCTGGTCACCACCGATCCCTACCCCGAGCAGAACTTCTTCCAGCGCTCGGACAATTACGCTTTGGCGCTCAAGGGCGTGGTCGCGCACACCGTCTCGGGCTGGGCGACGGTGCCGACCTATCACACCCCCGAAGACACGATCGAGCGGCTCGACTTGCCCTTCATGGCCCGGGCGATCCAGTCGCTGGTCACCCCGCTGCGCAGCCTGGCGGACAGCAAGGCCCGGCCCGAATGGAAGCCGGGCGGCCGCCCGAGCGAATGACCGCCGGCGACCTTCAGGACCTGCTGGTGACGGCTTTGGTGCGCCAGGCCGGCGGCAGCAAGCGCGACTGGCGCGCGGCTTTGGGCAAGATCCGCGTCTACAGCGCGGAGACCCACCCGCATTGCAACTGGATGGTGGCGCCCTCGGGAAGCCCCGGCGAGAACGCGATCATCGAGCGCCTGCTCGACGATTTCCGCGGCCGGCATCCGCTGGTGAGCG
>JASLBO010000343.1 GCA_030146605.1 Sphingomonas sp.
TGCGAGGATGTTGCGCGCGATGCCGAGTTCCGACTGGAACTCTTCGAAATGGTGGAGCCCGTTGAACGAGCCGCGCAGGATCAGGAACGACCAGCGCTCGCCCATCGCCTCCAGCGCGGCTGGAAGGCTGCACTCTTTCGCCAGTTCGCGTAGCGACTCTCGGACCGCACCACCCATGACTGAACATCCTACTCCAAATCGCCAATACAGGGAAACGGCATAACACATTGCAACGCAGCAATAGTTTCTTCTTGCAACTTATCTCTGTGGCAATTAGGTATTGATTCGCAACTGATGTTGCAACCGGAAGTTCCCCAGGAGGACGACATGACCCGATATCTTGCCGTCGCGGCAGCTGCCGCGGCCACGCTGGCGCTCACCCCCGCGGCCGGCTTCGCGCAAACCGCGCGCGGCTATTATGCCGCCACGCCGGTGACTTCGCCGGAGAAGAACAGCCTCGTCACGCGCTCGACGATCTGGAAGTGCGGCGAGGGCGTCTGCGTAGCGTCCAAGGCCAATGCGCGCGACAACATCGTCTGCGAGCTCGTTGCCCGCGAAGTCGGCCAGCTCCAGTCGTTCCGCGCCAACGGCGCCGACTTCGATGCGGATGCGCTGGCCAAGTGCAACACCAAGGCGCGCTAGGCCCCGAAAAACATTGCAATGCAGCAGCACGGGGCGCCATCTAGGCCCCGTGCTGCGTCAATATGAACTTGTAGACCGGGTCCTGTCCTACGACCCCCAGGCCGACGAGGCTTTGCTCAACCGCGCCTATGTGTTTTCGGTCAATGCCCATGGCAGCCAGAAGCGTGCCTCGGGCGATCCTTATTTCAGCCACCCGATCGAAGTCGCGGGCATCCTGACCGACCTGCATCTCGACGCCGAGACGATCGCCACGGCGATCCTCCACGATACGATCGAAGATACCGTCGCGACGCCCGAGGAAATCCGGCGGCTGTTCGGCGACAATGTCGCGCGGATGGTCGACGGAGTGACCAAGCTCTCCAAGATCGAGGCGCAGACCGAGAGCGAGCGCGCCGCCGAGAATCTGCGCAAATTCCTGCTGGCGATGTCCGACGACATCCGCGTGCTGCTGGTCAAGCTCGCCGACCGGCTGCACAATATGCGCACGCTCCACTTCATCAAGAACCCGGACAAGCGCAAGCGCATCGCCCGCGAGACGATGGACATCTATGCCCCGCTCGCCGAGCGGATCGGCATGTACGAGTTCATGAAGGAGATGCAGACGCTCGCCTTCAAGGAGCTCGAGCCCGAAGCCTATGAAAGCATCAGCCGGCGGCTCGAAAGCCTGAAGGTCGAGGGCGAGGACCGGATCGCCAAGATCGCCTCGGGGCTCAAGCTGCTGCTCGCGCGCGGCGGCGTCGAGGGCGAGATCTCGGGACGCGAGAAGCATCCTTATTCGATCTGGAAGAAGATGTCGGAGCGGCATGTGTCGCTCGAGCAGCTCAGCGACGTGATGGCGTTCCGTGCGATCGTCGAGAGCGAAGAGGAATGTTATCGCGCGCTCGGCGTGATCCACCGGCGCTGGCCGATGGTGCCGGGGCGGTTCAAGGATTACATCTCTACGCCGAAGCGAAACGGCTATCGTTCGCTCCACACCACGATCATGCATGCCGGCGACACCCGCGTCGAAATCCAGATCCGCACCCGCGACATGCACGCGCGCGCCGAATTCGGCCTCGCCGCGCATTGGGCTTACAAGCAGGATTCGGTCCGCCCCGACACGCAGGTGAGCTGGATCCGCGACCTGATCGAGATCCTCGAACATGCCGAAAGCCCCGAGGAGCTGCTCGAGCATACCCGGATGGCGATGTACCAGGACCGGATCTTCGCCTTCACCCCCAAGGGCGAGCTGATCCAGCTGCCCAAGGGCGCGACGCCGATCGACTTCGCCTATGCCGTCCACACCGATCTCGGCGACCAGGCGGTCGGCGCCAAGGTCAACGGCAAGGTCGTGCCGCTGCGCACCGAGATCCAGCAGGGCGATCAGGTCGCGATCCTGCGCTCCAAAGCGCAGGAGCCGCAGGCAAACTGGCTCAACTTCGCGATCACCGGCAAGGCGCGCGCGGCGATCCGCCGCCACATCCGCCACAAGGAGCGCGACGAGACGGTGGCGCTGGGGCGCAAGCTCTATGACGAGATCGTCCAGCGGCTGCCGACCCCGGCGGGCGAGGGGGCGCTCACGGACGCGCTCAAGCGCCTCAAGCTGGCCGACGACGGAGCGCTGATGGAGGCGATCGCGCGGCGCAAGCTGACCGATGCGCAAGTGATGGAAGCGGTGATGCCGGGCTCGACCGAGGGCGCCGGGCAGGAAATGCCGAGCCAGGCGCGGGCGATCGACATCAAGGGACTGACTCCGGGCGTCGCCTTCAACTTCTCCGAGGATTGCCGCCCCGTTCCCGGCGACCGCATCGTCGGAGTGCGTCGGGCCGGCGAGCCGATCGAGGTCCACCGCATCGATTGCGGCGGGTTGGGCGAGACCGACGAGGAGGATTGGGTCGACCTGACCTGGGGCGACCGCGCCGAGGGCGGCATCGCGCGGATCGCGATCACGCTCAAGAACGAGCCGGGGGCGCTGGGCGCGGTGGCGACGCTCATCGGCGGCCAGAAGGCGAACATCCTCGGGCTCCGGATGGACAATCGGGACACCACTTTTCACACCAACACCATCGATCTCGAGGTTCGCAACGCGACGCATCTGATCCGGCTGCTCGCGGCGCTACGCGCCGCCGACGTGGTGAATTCGGCAGAGCGGGTCTGAATTCCTCTCTCGGCCGACGGGCGAGGGTGATCAGGGCATAGTCGCGTGCCCTCACCCTTCCCACCGCCTATGGCGGCGGGCCCCTTCCCTCTCCCGACGGGAGAGGGAGACTAGCCCCCGGCCGCCTTCGTCCCCTGCTCCATCAGCGCCTTGGCAGTGCGGATTGCGTCGGCCTCCGTCGTTTTCCCGGCCTGGAGCTCGTCGGCGATCTCGAGCACGCGGCCGCTGATCACGGTGCCGTGATCCGCCTCCTCGGTGATGCGCACGCCGCCTTTTGACACGGCGATGCGGCTCCATTCGGCGCGGATCGCCGCCCAATAGCCTTTGGTCGCCGCCCAATAATCCTCGGCCGCCTTGACGTTGAACGCGTCGTCCTTGCTGTAGCTGTTGAGGACATATTCCTGGACGATCGGCGCCAGCTTGCCGCTGACTTCGCCCATCTTGAGATTGTCCTGCCAGTGGATCCAGCCGGCCGGCGACAGTGCATGGCGGTTGATCCCGAGATAGCGGTCGTAGACCGGCCCGCGGATCGCGTCGCGGCGCGCGAGCGGGCGCCAGCTCGCGCCCGATTGCCAGCGGCGCACCCCGCCGACCGTCTCCCATTTGCCCCAGCCGCCGTAGCGCGGGCTGTCATCGACCTGATACACCGTCTGCGACCACACGCCCCTGCGCTGTTCGGGGGAGAGCGCAGTCCAGGTCCAGGCATCGGGGCCGGCATAAGTGAGCACGCGCGCGGGCTCATATTCCCAATCCTGCCGCCAATGCTTGATCACCATCGGCTTGCCGCCGGCATCGACGACGAGGAGATGCTGGAGCCGGATGACCCGGCCATTGTCCTCGATCACGCGCACCGCCTCGTGCCCGCCCGAGACCTTGACCGGGATCGGCGTGTAGTCGGCGCGCCACGACGTTGCCTCCTGCATGTCGAAGCGGACCTTGAAGTTGCCGGCCATGCCGAGGATGTCGGCGCGGTCGGCCTCGAACGAAGACGCAGGCGCCGCCACGGACGCAGACTGGGCGAAGGCGGCGGTCGGGAAGAGCAAAACCAGCGCTGCGGCGAAGCAAAAGCTTTTCATCATGATGTCCCTCATCAGAAGCGGAAGCTCAGCGAGACGCTGCCGTTGCGCCCCGGCTGGGTGAAGGCGTCCTTCACCGTCGAGCTGTCGGCCAGCCCGCGCACATCGTTCCACCAGGCATATTTGCGGTCGAAGAGGTTGAACACCCCGGCGCGGAGCGTCAGCCCCTCTGTCAGGCGGAGGAACGCAGTCGCGTCGAGGATGGTGAACGCGCCGGGACGGAAGCATGGGCCGGTGCATAGCCCGGTGGTCGCCTCGACATCCTTCTGGGCGCTGTGCGTCGCGATGAGCCGGCCGCCGAAGCGCCCGTCCGCATCGCGATAGCCTGCGCCGATCACCAGTTTGAACGGATCGATCGTTGAGAGCGGCGAGCGTGTGCCGTTGGGATCGATGACTTCACCCTCGGCGTAAGACAGCGCCAGCGTGCCGGTGAAGCCGCCGGCCTTGCCTTCGATCCGCGCCTCGGCGCCCTTCACTTCGGCGCGATCGAGATTGACGAACTGGTAGATCGCCGGGTTGGCAGCCGTAAAGCCGCCGCTGACCACTTCCTGCGAGATGAAATCCCGGTAATCGGCGTGGAACGCGGTCAGGTCGACGCGGATCGGGCCGGATTCGTAGCGCAGCCCGGCCTCGATGCTCTCGCTCGTCTCCGGCCGCAGGTTCGGGTTGGGGCGCGAAGTGTAGCCGAAAGCGAGATTCTCGAAGAACTGGTTCACCTGGCCCGGCTCGGGCGCCTTGAAGCCTTGCG
>JASLBO010000362.1 GCA_030146605.1 Sphingomonas sp.
AAGCAGATCATGCCGCGCGTTCCCCGCCCGCGGATCCTCCACCTCACCGAAGCATCTCGAAAAATCTCCCACAGGCGCCTCCCCCAGACGCCACCTTCAGAATCCTTTTCCCACAGAATAGCCATATGCGATTCCCCTGCCTTGCGGGGGAGGATTGGCTCAGAACCGGACGCCGACTCCGCCGAGCACCTGGTGCCGCCCGGTATCGATCCCCGCGTCCTCCGAATCATATTTCGAATAGCGATACTCGCCCTTCAGATAGACCTTCTCGTTGAGCTTGACCTCGGCGCCGGCGCCGACGCGCCAGCCGCCGACAGTGTCGTGCTCCTCGATGTCGCTGGTGGTAGAGGTGTAATGCGTGTTGAACCGTGCATTGGTGTAGCCGCCCTTGGCATAGATCAGCGCGCGTTCGCCCACGACCACGCCGGCGCGGCCGCCGACATAGAGGTCGCGGCCGACCGACGCCTTCAGCCGATCGCCCGCGACGAGCACGCCGTTCGCGGTGTCCTTGGTGGTGGCGCCGGTGACTTCGCCTTCGACGCCGAACACCGCCTTGCCGGCCTGATAGTCATAGCCGATCTGGCCGCCGTAAACGACGCCGTCGCGCGATCCGTTGTTGATCGAATCGTCGCCGACATGGTCCCAGCCGACCACCGCTTCGGCGCGCGGTCCGGTAAAGGTCGCGTCCTGTGCGAGGACGGGGGTGGCCGCGGCGGATGCCGCCAGCGCGGCGAGAATGAGGTTACGCATGTGGATACTCCCGATTACTGATACGAAGCTCGTTGCCGAGCTGGTGTAGTGATGATCTAAGGCACCTGTTCGTTGCATGAACGAAACGAGGCAAAATCGTGGCGCGTGGAAATCCGGCATTGCCTTCGACGTTGAGAGGCGCTGAGGAGACATGCATGCCAGCCAGCAACCGGAAGGGCCGCGATTTCATCGCCCGGCACGGCGAGACGGTGTTCAACATCGCGCGCCGGATGCAGGGCGATCATCCGCATACGCCGCTCACCCGCGCAGGCTTCGCACAGGCCGATGCGATGGGCGCGGCGCTGCGTGAAGAACTCGGGGCCAGGCCGAAGCTGACCCTGTGGTCGTCGAGCGCGGGCCGGGCACTCCAGACGCTCTCGATCATCGCCGAGCATCTCGAGCTCGACTGGCATCAGGCGAGAACCGACGACCGCCTGATCGAGATCGGCATGGGCGCGTGGAGCGGCCGCTATTATGCCGATCTCCAGCAGGAGGTCGGCAGCTTTCTCGATGTCGAGCACGGTCTGTACAATCGTCCCCCGGAGGGCGGCGAATGGTATGATTCGATCACCCAACGGGTCTCCGCCTGGCTCGCCGACACCGATCAGGACCCCGGCGACCGGCTGGTGATCATGCACGGCATGTCGAGCCGCGTCCTGCGCGGGGTGATGACCGGCGCGGACGTGATGCCGCAATTCGGCGCGCCGGTGGCGCCCGATCTGCCGCAGGGGTCGGTGGTGCTGATCGCGCAGGGCGTCGAGCGAATCGTCCATCTCGGCACCGGCCGGGACGCTGCGCCGGCATGATCGCACTCGCCTTGCTCCTGGTGCTGGCGCCGCGCGACGCGCTGGGCATCTATGGCAGCTGGGGCGCGTTTCGCGATCCTTCGCCGCTACGCTGCTTCGCCATCGCAAAGCCGGTCGAGCGTAGCCGCAATGGACCGTTCGCCAGCATCGCGACCTGGCCGGGGCAGGGCGCGCGCAACCAGCTCCACGTCCGCCTGAGCCGGGCACGCGCGCCCAACGCCCGGGTAACGCTGGCGATCGGCGAGCGCCGCTTCGAGCTCCGCGCCGGCGACGCCGACGCCTGGGCTCCCGACGCGCGCACCGACGCCGCAGTGGTCGCTGCGATCCGCGACGGCCGCAGCATGAGCGTCGAGACCATCGCCACCAACGGTGCGGCCTTTGCCGATACCTATGCGCTCAAGGGCGCGGCGACTGCGATCGACGCGGCGGCGCTCGGGTGCGCGGGGCGGGGATAGGCATTTCCCTCTCCCCTTGTGGTAGAGGGAGGGAGCCGATGAAATCGGCGGAAGGGTGAGGGGGTGTGTCTCACCCGACGTCCCCCGCATCCTTCCCACGCCTTAGGCGCGGGCCCTTCCTTCTCCCACAAGGGGAGAAGGAGAAAGGCCACCGCCCACATACGCCCGCAACCCCTCTACCAGCGCATCGAACACCGCACGCACCCGGGCAACGCCGCGCAGATCCTCGTGACACACCACCCACGTCTCGAGATCGAACGCGAACGCCTCGGGCACCAGCCGGACCAGCCCCTCGCGCGCAGCCAGCGGCACCTGGCAGAATCCGATGCCGATCCCCGCGCGGATCGCTGCAAGCTGGGCGAGGTCGCTGTCGCTGCGGAAGGCGAAGTCGTCCCGGCCGATCGGCAGTCCGCCGGCCTGCAGGACGCGCAGCACCGGGGTGTCATGCTCGACGCCGATCAGGACGTGTCCGCGCGTTTCCTCCAGCGACGTCGGCGTGCCGCGCGCCGCGAGGTAACCGGCAGTCGCGTGGAGCCCCAGCGTGATCGCGCCGACACGCTGCGCCACCAGCGCCTCCTGCTGCGGCGGCACCATCCGCACTGCGATATCGGCCGCGCGCCGCAGCACGTCCTCGTTGCGGTTGCTCGGGCTGAGCTCGATCACCAGCGCCGGATGCCGCCGCGACAAGCCCGCGAGGATCGCCGGCAGCACTTCGATCGCCACCACGTCGCTCGCTGAAATCCGCACGCGTCCGGCCACTTCGCGCGCCTCCGCCGATGCCGAGCGCACGAACGCGTCGGCAGCCAGCGCCATCGCGCGAACATGCTCGGCGAGCGCCTCCGCCTGCGCGGTCGGGAGGAGGCCGCTGGGGCTGCGGGTGAACAAAGGCGTGCCGATCTCGGCCTCCAGTTCCTCGATCCGTCGGCGCATCGTGGGCTGTGCCACCCCGATGCGTCGCGCGGCCGCCGAAAGACTGCCCTCGCTGATTACGGCAAGAAACGCGCGCTGGCGTTCCCAATCGATTCCGGTGTCGAGCGCGCTCATCAAATTTGTATAGGCGAGCTGCACAAGTACGACAATTTCATTTGAGCTTCGTCGCCTTCATCTCTGGCCCGGCAATCACGGAGACAGACAATGACGAAGACAGCTTTGGTGCTCGGAGCGACAGGCGGAGTGGGCGGAGAGACGGCGCGGGCGCTGCTGCGCCGCGGCTGGGAGGTCCGCGGGCTGGCGCGCACGCTGCGGCCGGAACGCGCTTCCGACATCGCGTGGTTCGAAGGCGATGCGCTGGAAGCGGCGGCGGTACTGCGTGCGGCGGACGGGGTTTCGGCGATTGTCCATGCGGTCAATCCGCCCGGCTATCGCGGCTGGCCCGAGCAGGTCCCGGCGATGCTCGCCAACAGCATCGCCGCGGCCCGCGCGAACGGCGCGCGGCTGGCGCTGCCCGGCACGATCTACAATTACGATCCCGCCGCAACGCCGCTGGCGCGCCCGGAATCGCCGCAACAGCCGCGGACACGCAAGGGCCGGATCCGGGTCGAGACGGAGCAAAGCCTCGAAGCGTCAGGCGTGCCGGCGCTGATTCTCCGCGCCGGCGACTTTTATGGGCCGCGCCCGGGGAATAGCTGGTT
>JASLBO010000454.1 GCA_030146605.1 Sphingomonas sp.
CGCAAGGCCCCGGCGCCCGAGGTCGGGCCTGCCCCCGTCCCTTGAGCAACCGTGCGGAACTGGGTCGCGCGATCCGCCAGCGTGCCGACTTCGCTGGTCAGGTTGCGCGCCGCTGCCGAGGTCTGCTCGACCATCGCCGCATTTTGCTGCGTCGACTGATCCATCTGGCTGATCGCGGCACTGATCTGGCTGATCGCTGTCGCCTGCGCACCATTCTCGGTCGCCATGGTGCCTACGAGATGATGCACCTGGCCGACATCTTCCGAGATGTTCGCCAACGCCTCGTCTACCTTCTGCACGGCATCGACCGCAGTGCTGATATCGCCTTGCGTCAGCGTGAGCTGGTCCCGGGCGCGCTTGGACTCTTCCTCGGCACGCATCGCCAGCGCCGAGACCAGATCTGCGACAACGGCAAAGCCGCGACCTGCCTCGCCGGCGCGGCCCGCCTCGACAGCGGCGTTCATCGCGAGGACGCGGGTCTGAAAAGCGATCTTGTCGAGGCCCTCGATCACACTGTCGATACCCTTGGCGCTGTCGGAGACCCGCCCCATCGCCTCAACCGCCTTGTCGGCGATGGAGCGTCCATCCGAGACCGTCGCGATCGCCTGATCCGTCGTCGCAACGGTGCGTCCCGCAGCCTCGGCGGTGACCTTGATGCGGCCGTCGATCTGCGCAATTGCCGCCGAGGTCTCTTCGAGGCTCGCCGCGTTGCTCTCCGTTCGGCGGGCCAAATCCTCGGACGCCTGCGCAATCTCGCTCGAGCCGCTTCTGATTTCCGACGCACTTTGACTGACCGCGCCGATCAGCGACCGCAGACTTGCCAGCGCCTCGTTGAAGTTGGTCCTCACTTCACCATAGGCCCCGGTGAATTGCTCCCTGATCTCGAAGGTGAGATCACCCCTGGCGAGCGATCCCAGGCCTGCGGAAAGGGTATCCACCACCAGCTTCTGCTCGGCGTCGGCCGCTTCCTTTTCACTTCGGGCAACCAACTGTGCGCGGGCGTTGTCCCGGAACACGGTGATGGCGCGTGCCATGCTCCCGAGCTCGTCGCGGCGGCCGGCATCGGGAATGTCCATGCTGGCGTCGCCTCCCGCGAGCCGCTCCATCAGGCCGGTCATGCTGACGATCGGTCCGGTGACCTGACGACGCACCATGATGATCACCGCGCCGCAGATGGAAGCGAGGCCGAGCAGCGACACGATCGCGAGCGTCCATAGCGCGGAGGCGGCATCCGAATCATTCGCCGCCGCTCCCGCTTCGAGTGCCTGGTCTTGGCCGGCGACGATTGCCGACAGCGCCTCGTCGATGGCGTTGAACGCCCGGGTTGCGGGGTGCTGCACGACGTCTTCGGCTTCCTCTCGGCGGCCCGCCATCCAGAGCGCCGGAATTGTATCGGTCGCACGATAATAGTCGCCAAGCGCGCCCTCGAGCTTCGCGAGACGCTTTGCATCCTCGCCGCCCAGCAAGGAGCGAAGACCCTTTATGTGCTTGTCGAGCGCGCGACGCTCAACAGCGATCTCGTCGAGCTGCCGGCGAAAGTCGGGAACATCGCTTTCGATGACCGTGGAGTACCAGATCTGATGCATCCGGCTCTTGTTCTCATTAGCCAGCGCGGCCACCTTCATGCTCTCGGCTTGCCGGTCGATGAGGGCGCGCGAGCGCTCCGCCATTCCGGAGAGCTCGAACGCCCCATAGGCCGCCACGCACACGGAGAGCAGCGCGAGCGCCCCGAGCCCGGCCATTATCTTCTGCGCGATACGCAGGTTGCCAAGAGCAGCCATGCAACGTCTCCATTCGCCGGGTCTAGCGCGCTGCCGGACCGCTTCGCGGAAAGTAGCAACGCTAACTGCTATTATAGGAAGAAAGCCTGGGTGAGCGTCGCTTGCACGCCGCATCGCCCCTCACTCTCTGCCGACAGGTACTTCGGCTTACGTCCGACATGGTGGCGGGCAGGCCTTCGCTTCAGCGCCGGAGAGCGGACGAGCAGGGAGCGACAGCGCCCCCCGGTCTATTCTTCCGGAGGATCGCCTGCGGGTGATACGTGCTGCAGCAGCGATTCCGCAATCTTGGCGGCGAGAGTCTCCTCGGCGCGGGCCCGACTGGTCGCTTCCTTGGCGGCAAGCTCGTGCCGCAGCCACTCGGGCGCACGGGCAAGCACACCTTCAATGATAACAACGAGTTCCTGAGCGTCCATCGACACGCAGAAGCACGCGCAGGTCGGCACGGCAATGGTAATATCTGCAACTGCGCACCTCCCGGTCCTCCAGCCGGATATGCCCCCGTCTTTCCTCGCGGCAACGAGATGGCAAATCAGAACGCCACACCCACTCCGGCGAATATCTTGGACTTGCGGATCGTTCCGGCCCCGTGCGGGTTCAGACATCGCAGCGTGACGGTAAGGCGCCCGGCGGGCATCAGGGTGGCAGGGGAACGGATGGAACGTAGAAGGTGACGGGCGCTAACGGCGCTCCAGGCAGCCCGGCCGCGCCGCTCTGGGTAGTTTTCTTCACGTTGACGGGGCTGCCGTTGCTCACCGCATTCGCCGCCGCGGCGATCCTGACATGGACCTCGTACGACTACGCGCGCACCGAAGCGAAGCAACAGCTGCTCGGAACAGTCCGCGCACTTGCCAACACAGTCGATGGCGAGTTCCTCCGCTACGAAGCGCTTTTGCGCGCGCTGTCGACGTCGCCTAGCTTCGCCGCACGGGACTGGCGTGCCCTCGATCGTCAGGCACGCGCAGCCCTCACCGAGCGGGATGCGTGGATCGTTGTCGCCAACCGCGACGATCTCCAGCTCGTCAACACGCGGCTACCTTCCGGCGCGACCTTGTCCGCCTTTCCGCGAGAGAAATCCGTATGGGATGTGCTCGACAGCGGCAGGAGTCATGTTTGCGGGCTTCGCGGCGGCCCGGTGGAGCCCAATACCTTCTGCCTCGACGTACCGGTGCGTGAGGGCGGCCGGGCAGCCTATCGGCTCACGATTGTGCTCCGGGCGCGCGCAATGGCCAGGATGACGGCGCGACAGTTGATCCCTGCCGGCGCCTACGCCAGCGTCGCCGACTCGACCGGCACTATCGTCTGGCGCAACGTCGGAGCTGACCGGTTCGTCGGCCGTCCTGTGACGACGGGCGCGCGCCTCGCCATGACAAGAGCCGATTCTGATCTGATCGAGAGCTGGTCCCTTGAGGGCACCTCCACGTACCTGGCCTTCGCGCACGCGCAGAAATCCGGCTGGAAAGTGCTGATCGGCATCCCGAGGGAACTGTTCGACATCGGGATCGCGAGGGCGTTGCAGGTCGGCGTCTCGCTTGCGGCAGCGCTCCTGCTTCTCAGCGTCGGGGCCTCCTTCTGGTGGTCGCGTCGCTTCGGGCGCGACTTGCGGGCGCTGGAGGAAGCCGCCCACGCGATCGGCCAGGGGGACAGCATCGGCGGGCCGGCCAGCAAGACGCTGGAGATCGGAAGATTGGCGACCGCACTTCGGCAAGCCGATTCTGCATTGTCCCAACGCCGCGCCAACGTCGAGGAGGAGCATGCGAGACTGGAGGCGCGTGTTGCTGACGCCGTGGCTGCGCGCGAAGCGGCATTGGCAGAATTACACGAAACGCGGCGGCTCGAGACCCTGGGGCAACTCACCGGCAAGCTCGCGCATGACTTCAACAACTTGCTCACCCCGGTCATGGGCTCGCTCGACCTGCTGCGCCGACGTGCCGATGATACACGCTCCCTGCGTCTCATCGACGCAGCCCTCGCGGGCGTCGAGGGCGCCCGCCTCTTGCTGGCGCGCCTGCTCGCCTTCGGCAGACGTCAGCTGCTCAATCCGGTTCCGGTGGATGTCGAGGAATTCCTGACGGGCATCCACGAACCACTCGAGTCCAGTCTCGGTGCCCATGTGCGGGTGGAGATCACTCCTCCGTCTCGACCTGTCGCCCTGTTGGCAGACCCTGCACAACTGAAAATGGCGGTCCTCGATCTGGCGGCAAACGCGGGTGAGGCGATGGAAGGAGGAGGCACGCTGCAGATAGTCGCCGAAAGCGTCACGCATGCTGGCGGAGACGGCCTTGAGCCAGGCGACTATGTCCAGATCAGTCTCGTCGACACCGGAGCGGGCATGGCGCCGGACCAGCTCCGCCGTGCGACTGAGCCGTTCTTTACCACCAAGGCGAGATCACGCGGTGCCGGGCTGGGTTTGCCGATGGTCCAGGGTATGGCAACGCAGTCGGGTGGAGCACTGCGCCTGAGCAGCACGCCGGGTCGCGGCACGCGCGCCGATCTTTGGCTACCCGCCTCGGACAGGGCACCCGAGAACAGGTCGGGGAAAGACGCAAATGCGTCGAAAGGAGCTTCCGGCGAGTCGCGGATATTGCTGGCCGAGGACGAGGACGCCGTTCGCCAGGGCATTGCCGGCATGCTTGAGGAGCTTGGTTATGCCGTCGACACCGTGCCCTCCGGGGAGGCGGCACGTGCAGCCCTCGACCGCAAGCAGTACGCCGCACTGATCAGCGACCATCTCATGGGTGGTTTGACCGGCGCAGAACTCATCCGCGGGGCCAGGGACCAGGATCCGGCACTGGTCACGGTTCTGATTTCGGGGTTTACCGGACCGCTTGTCCAGCTTCCATCCGGCACTCTCAGGCTCAACAAGCCGATCCGGTTGCACGAACTCGAGGCGGTGCTTTCGAGCGCGCTTGGCAAGGCGTGATGATCGTCGAGCGCCTGTGTCGCCGGCAGCTCCGGGCCTGGCGCGGAACCAGCCTGGTCCCGGCCTTCCGGGGAACTGTCGCATCGGAGCGAAAGGATGATCTGCGGCCCGACCGACACGGGGTCGCCGAAGATGCGGGCTGCGTTGGTCAGCACCCTACCTCGAAGGGGGCGCATCCTCGTCGGCATCGATTATCGCCCGGGTGACGTCTCCCATCAGCCGCATCCGTACCGGTATCGCCTCACGGGTGCTCGCGATCATGACAGCCACTGCGAAGCGGCGCCCCTTCGGCGAAATCAATATTCCCACATCGTTGTAGCCGGTCGAAAGCTTCCCGAGATCCTGTCCCGTCCCGGTCTTGTGCGCCAGCG
>JASLBO010000467.1 GCA_030146605.1 Sphingomonas sp.
GCCGTCCGGCACAGGGCGGCGAGCGTTCAGGCGAGCAGCGCCGCAACGATGCGCCGCGCGGCGATCGGCCCGCCGGCATTGGCCGGACGTGCCGGGCGGGCGTGGGACTTGCCCTGGGGACGCGCATAGTTGCGGGGCGCATCACCGGCGGGCCGATCGCCGCGCGGCGCATCGTTGCGGCGCTGCTCGCCTGAACGCTCGCCGCCCTGTGCCGGACGGCGGTCGCCGGAAGGCTGACCCTCGCGGCGCTGGCCCTGGCCCTGGCCGGGACGCTGGCCGCCGCCGGAGCGGCCGCCATGCTGCATCGCGCGGCCGTTGCGGCCGTTGGTCTCGTCGCGGCCCACCGGCATCGGCGAGCGCGTCGACTTGATCTTGTTCGATTCGTTGATGAAGTCGGCCGGCAGCGGCTGGATCGCCAGCTTCTGGCGGGTCAGCTTCTCGATGTCCTTGAGGTACGGACGCTCGTCATCGGCGCAATAGCTGATCGCGAGCCCGGTCGCGCCGGCGCGCGCGGTGCGGCCGATGCGGTGGACATACTGGTCGGGCACATTCGGCAGCTCGTAATTGAACACGTGGCTGACGCCCGAGACGTCGATGCCGCGCGCCGCGATGTCGGTCGCGATCAGGATCTTGACCTTGCCGCTGCGGAACTCGCCCAGCGCCCGCTCGCGCTGCGGCTGGCTCTTGTTGCCGTGGATCGCGTTGGCGGCGACGCCGTTGCCCGCCAGCAGGCGGACGACGCGGTCGGCGCCGTGCTTGGTGCGGGTGAAGATCAGCGCGCGATCGACAGCCGGATCGCGCAGTGCGATCGTCAGCAGCGCCTGCTTCTCGGCCTGCGCCACGAACGTGACGTGCTGCTCGACGCGCTCGGCGGTGGTCGCCTCGGGGGTGACCTTCACTTCGACCGGGTTCTTGATGAACTGGCCGGCGAGCTCGCGGATCGTCTTTGGCATCGTCGCCGAGAAGAACAAAGTCTGGCGCTTCGCGGGAAGCTCGCGGACGATGCGCTTCAGTGCGTGGATGAAGCCCAGATCCATCATCTGGTCGGCTTCGTCGAGCACGAGGATCTCGATGCCGAGCAGGATCGCATAATGCTGATCGAGCAAGTCGACGAGACGGCCCGGCGTGGCGACGACGATGTCCATGCCGCGCGCCAGATCGGTCTTGTTCTTGTGGATCGAAGTGCCGCCGAAGATGGTGCAGACCGAAAGCTTCGAGCCCTTCGAATATTCGCGGGCGCTTTCGGCGATCTGGCTGGCGAGCTCGCGCGTCGGGGCGAGGACGAGCATGCGGCAGCCGCGAGGCTGGGCGCGCTTTCCGCTGGCGATCAGACGGTCGATCGAGGGAAGCATGAACGCGGCGGTCTTGCCGGTGCCGGTCTGGGCGATGCCGAGCAGGTCGCGGCCTTCGAGCAGCGACGGGATCGACTGCGCCTGTATCGGCGTCGCCTCGGTGTAACCCTTGGCGGCAAGCGCAGCGAGAACGGTCTCCGAGAGACCGAGTTGATTGAATTGCATTAGGGACCTTACGAATACGGCCGGCGGGCGCGCACGGAAAATGGGCGCACGAAGGCGGGGTCAAAAAATTGACGACCCGCGTGACTAGGGAAGCCGTGGTTTAACCGAGGCAGAGCCGGGGCGATGGCCACAGGGGCTGTCGTCCGATCACGCTGCATGATGCCTCGCTGGGCGCTATATGGTAGCAAAGCTGCCCTAAGTCAATGCACGCCGGCTCGGCCGGCCCCGGCTACGGTGGTGACCTGCGGGTTGGCTCCGTGTTCGATCTGCGTCGCGAACGCGGCGATCAGCTGATTGTATACATCGGCGCGCTCGAGAAAGCCCATATGGTTGACTCCCTCGACGCTCTCGAAGCGCGCGTTTTCGGCCCGATCGGCGATATAGCCTCCGGCATATTGCTTGGTGACGATGTCGACACTGCCGCCGACGACCAGCAGCGGCACGTCGATCCCTTCGAACGGCATTCCCGAATCCCAGCGGAACATCGCGAGGTCGCCATGCGCCTGCACCGCGGGCGAGTTGCGCGTCATCAGCAAGGCGGTGTGGGCGAGCTGGCTGCGCGTGACGAACCGCCCGAAGCCGAGCCGCGCGGCAATATGCGTCGAGCCGCTGAGATAGCTCTGCCACTGGCTCGCCCAGGCCAGCGGCGCGAGCAGGATCGTCAGCCGCATCATCGGCTCGAGCAGCGGCCGGCGCAGCGCCAGCATCAGCCGCGGCAGGATCATCGTCTTGAGCGGATTGGTGTAGGTGGTGTTGAGCAGCACCACGCCGGCCACTTCGCGCCCGAACAATTCGGGATGATCCCGCGCGAGCGTCTGGATCGTCATCCCGCCGATGCTGTGGCCGACGAGGACCGCGGGACGCCCGGTGATCGCCAGCAGGGTGCGCAGATGCTCGGCGAATTCGGGCAGGCCGATCCTGGCGCCCGAACGCTTCGACAGGCCGAGCCCGGGCAGATCCCACAGGATCAGCTTGAACCGGCTGGCGAGATCGCGCTTTGCATAGCCCCAGACGGTGCTGTCGAGGCTCCAGCCGTGGGTGAAGAGGATCGGCAGCGCGCCTTCGGGGCCGTGGACCTCGACATAGAGCGAGGCGCCCTCATCCTCGATGTGCCGCCCGCCGCTGCGCTCGGGGGCGAGCGGCTCGCGGTCGGCGCGGGCGAGCAGCGGCAAGACGAGGAAGCGGCCGAGAAACGACCAGGCGAGCAGCGCCCCGCCGACATACAGCATCCAGTCCTCGCGCGTGCGGCGGAAGACGCCGTCGTCGCCGAGCACGATGCTGCCTTCATACCATTGCCAGAGCAGCACCCCCGCTGCGGCGAGGACCGCCAGCGACAGCAGGGCGAGGACGAACCTGGCGATTGCGAAGAAACCCACGACTTGCCTCCTGATGATCCGCGTTGAACCGCTCGGCTACCGGGTCGTTCCGGTCCGAGGAAATCATTGGGAAGACGCGGGTAAAACCCGGCCAAGGCCACCGGCGCCCCGCCGTGGCCCGCTATCTGCGCATATTCGGCGAAGAGGGGCGGATGCGGCGGGACGTGCCGGTTTAAAGCCGGTTACCGGAGCGCGCACCACCTATCGCAAGGACTTCTTAACCAATCGCGGCGTAGCCCGAACACTCCGATTTTGTTGGGGAATTGGGCTGTGCTCGTCGCGCGTCTGGAAGTTCTGGGGGAAGTCGATCCGCGTGGCGCGATCCGCTTTCACGTCGCGAGCGAGAGCACCCTCCGCGGCGCCGACGGGCGGCCGGTCGAAGTGCTGGTCGACAATTTCTCGCGCAGCGGTTTCCTGTTCGTCTCGGAGGAGGAGTTTCCGCCGGGCACGCTGATCGCGATCGGGCTGTCGGGCGCGGGTTCGCGCGAGGCGCAAGTGGTGTGGCGCGAAGGCCGCCGCCATGGTTGCGAGTTCCTCGTGCCGCTGCCCCAGTCGAAGATGGCGCGCGCTTTTCAGGGTCAGGCCGAGGTGCTCGCCCATCTCGAGGCCGAACTCCGCAAGCGGCTGCCGCAGGCGGAGCCGGCAAAAGTCACCCCGCCGGCCGCATTGCGCCCGCAGCCCGAGGCCGCGCCGGCGCGCAATGCGCGGAAACAGAAGCTGGTCGACGCCATCCGCCAGTTCCTCGACAATTAGGCGGACGGCGCCTCGTGCTTTGACCGCAAGCTGCGGGATGTAGCCTCGGCAGCGCGGGTCTATACCGGCTGCATGAGCAACCAGCACCTCCTCAGCGACGAAGCCGCATGGGCAGCATTCGACGCACGCGACCGCGCCTATGACGGGCGTTTCATCGTCGCGGTGACCACCACCCGGATCTATTGCAAGCCGACTTGCCCGGCGCGTCGTCCCAGGCGCGAGCATGTCATCTTCTATCCCGATGCCGATGCCGCGCGGGCGGCCGGGTTCCGGGCGTGCCTGCGCTGCAAGCCCGATCATGTCGGCCGCGATCGAGTCGCCGTCGCCGAGGCGGTGGCGCTGATCGAGACGGCCGAAGAGCCGATTGGGCTCGAGGCGCTGGCGGCGCGGGTCGGCTATGCCCCGCATCATTTCCAGCGGCTGTTCAAACGCGCGACCGGGGTAACTTCGGCCGCTTATGCCCGGGGACTGCGCGCGCGCCGCGCCGCCGCCGCATTGACCGAGGAGGATCGTGTGACCGATGCCATCTACGAGGCGGGCTATGCCGCGCCGAGCCGCTTCTACGAGACCGCCAATGCCCGGCTCGGCATGACGCCGAGCGTATGGAAGCGCGGCGGCGCGGGCGCCACGATCCGCTGGACGACTGCCGAGACCAGCCTCGGGCCGCTGCTGATCGCGGCGACCGACAAGGGGCTCTGCCGCGTCGCCTTCGACGAGGACCAGTTCGCGCTCGCGCGGCGTTTCCCCGCCGCCGAGATCGCGCCCGGCGGCGCTGCGCTGGCGGAACTCGCCGCGCGGGTGGTCCGCGAAGTCGAGACGCCGGGGCGCGATCTCGATCTGCCGCTCGACGTGCAGGGCACCGCCTTTCAGGAAGCGGTGTGGCAGGCGCTGCGGGCGATCCCGCCCGGCGAGACGCGCAGCTATGCCCAGCTCGCCGCCGAAGCGGGCAATCCGCGTGCCGTGCGCGCGGCGGGGACGGCGTGCGGCGCCAATCACGTCGCGGTGCTGATCCCGTGCCACCGCGCCCAGCGCACCGACGGCAGCATGGGCGGCTACGCCTATGGGATCGACCGCAAGCGCGTGCTGCGCAAGCGCGAAGGAGTGGGCGAATGAGCTATGTCATTGCCGGGCTCGATCCGGCCCCGTTCCGGCGGCTTTACGGCCTGTCGGAAAAAGCCCTGGCCGCCGAACGGGTGGTACGCATGACGGCGGACAGCAAACCGGGCTTTCCGTGCCGGGTAACGCTCGAGGACGCCGATCCGGGCGAGGTCCTGCTGCTGCTCAATTACGAGCATCTGCCCGATGCCAGCCCCTATCGCTCGTGCCACGCGATCTTCGTGCGCGAAGGGGCCGAGACGCCGGCGCTCTTCACCGACGAGATACCGGAGCAGCTGGCGTCTCGGTTACTTTCGCTCAGAGCGTTCGATCATGACGCGATGATGACGAACGCCGAGGTTGTGGAGGGAAATGCGCTGGAGCCGCTGATCGAGGCGATGTTCGCCGATCCGGCCGTGGCTTTCCTGCACGTCCACAATGCCGGGCGCGGCTGCTTCGCGGCGCGGGTGGATCGCGGCTGAGCTATTCCGCCGCCGCCGCCGGCGGCCCCGAGGCGGCCGGGCTGCAGCTATAGACCAGCTTCTCGTTATAGACCGGCGGCAGCGCCGCGCGCAGCAACTGCTGCTGGGTGGCGAGGCTGGCCCGCGCCGCCTGATCGGCCGAGCAGGATTTGAGCGGAACGCCAGTGCGCAGCTGGCGCGCCTTGCTCATCTGGGCGGACGACAGCAGATAGCGGGTGTTGGTATAGGTTCGCGTCGCCGGGTCGTAATCGAGCACCGAGACCGACTGCTCCTGCTCGGGAACGAGGATGCGCTGCCAATGCGTGCCCGATTCGGCATATTGCGTGCGGCCGTTGATGCAGCCGTCGGCCCCGAGGTCGAGATCGACCTTGTCGATCGCCGTCACGGTCACGCGGCTGCGTTCCGGAACCAGCTTGCACACCATCCGGCCGAGCGCCGCCTGGTCCGGCACGGCCGCTCCGGCGGCGCTCGCCTGCGGCACGGGCAGGATTTTCGACTGGTCGAAATCGGGGCGGGCGAGGAACAGCGCCACCGCGCCCAGCATCAGCACGCCGCCGCCCGCCGCCAGCCAGATCGCCTCGCGGCGCCGATCACGCGAGAGCAGCAGTCCGGCCCCGCCGAGCGCCAGCGCGCCGAGCACGAGCAACACCGCCGCGCCCGCCATGTAATTCTCGCGCGCCACCACGTTGCGCGCGCGCGCCTGCGAGATCGCATCCTCGCGCTCGCCGGCGCTCTTCGCGGCCTCGGAACGGGCCCGCGCCTCGGCATCGAGCCGCGCCTTTTCCTCGGCGCTGCGCTCCTGCGCGATCTGCTCCTCGACGCTGGTGCAGGGCACGCTCACCGCCGCGAAAGGCTGACGCGCGGCCTTGAGGAAGGCGGCCAGTTCGCTCCCGGCAATCGCGAACGCAAAGGTCGAATCGCCTTCGTCGCCGCGGGTGATCGCCGAATTGACGCCGAGCACGCGGCCGCAGCGATCGAGCAGCGGGCCGCCCGAATTGCCGCGCGCGATGCTGGCGGTGTGGAGCAACACGTTGACGCCCTGCAGCGTGCGGTTGCCCGCGAAACCGCCTTGCGAACGCACCGGCGATTGCGGGGTGATGAAGTCCGCCGCCGAGCGCGCGGTGGCGAGATCGACATTGCCCGGATAGCCCAGCGCAATCAGCGCCTCGCCGTCGCCGGGCGCGCCGGTGAACAGCGTCACCGGCGCGAGCCGGACGCCGCTGAATTCGATCAGCGCGAGATCGCGCTGCTGATCGATCGCGATGAGCTTGCCTTGCCAGGATTTGTCGCCTTCCGACGGCACGATGCCGATGACGACATTGCCCGGATAGCGATCGGCGAGCTCGACGACATGCGCGTTGGTGACGATCCGGTTGGGCCCCACCGCAAAGCCGCTGCCATGCCCGAAGCCGACCACCTCATCGTCGACCACGGCGATGGTGACGATCCGCACCACGCCGCGTGCCGATGCCGAGATATCGTCGGCGCGCGCGGGCGCGATCGTTGCGACGAGCAGCGCGAGGAACAGCCAAAACCGCGTCATCAACCTGCTTTCCCGCCTGCACCGTTATTTGCCCAGACGCGGGCATAGGCGCAGCCGCCCGCGCATGAAAAGGGCTATTGCCGATCGCTGGCGCTATTCCTCGCCGCCCGCTGCCGCGCCGGCGTCGTCCGGTTGTCCGTCGAGCGTAGCGAGCGCCTTTTCGGTCTCCCCCTTGTCGATCATCGCGATCAGCTGGCTGGCGACGAGGGCGATGCCGCCGCCATGCGGCTGATAGGCGAGCGGTGCCAGCATCTGGCGCGCGCGCGCCTTGTTTCCCTCGCGCAAGACCAGGGCCGCGGTATTGAGACGCAGCGACTTGTCCTGCGGCACCAGCCCGAAGGCATATTCCAGCCCTCGCTTGGCGGAGTCGTTCGGCGGTATGCCGGCCTGGCCGAAACTGCGGTAATAGAGGATCAGCGGCTCGGGATCGTCGGGGTCGATCCGGTTCCCCGCGGCGATGATATTACGAATGCCCCGCCACGTCTTCGGCGTCTTGTCGCCGGCTTTCAACGCGACCGCGGCTTGCGACATCGCCTTGTAGACATAGCCGTCGACAGCCTTCGAATCGGCGGCAATCGCCCGGTCCGCCGCTGCTTCCGCCGCGGCATAGTCGCCGGCATCGTACGCGGCTTCGGCAAGGACCAGCTGGGCGCCGCGATCATCGGGGTAAGGCGCGGCCGCGCGCTTCGCCCGCTGATAGGTGGGGGGCGCGGTTTTGGCGTCGACGCCCACCTTCGAGCGGATGCGGACGTCCATCGTCGCCGCTTCGCCCGGCGTGAGCTTGCGCAGCACCACTTCTCCCGTCGGCACCTTGTCCGCGGAGATCCGGATGCCGCTGAACCGGCCGGTCTTGTAGCGTTCGAGTTCGCGATCCAGTGCTTTCAGATCGCCAAAGACCGCGGCGGCATCGAGCGAGGATTTGCCGTCGTTGAGCGCGCGCAGATAGGCGGACAACTGGTTCGGGCGCTTCTTCGAAAAGAGCAGATAGTGCGCCAGCAGCCAGCCGCGGCCATAGAGCCCCTCGCGCTGCTCGCCGCTGAGCTTCAGGGTGTCGGCGGTCATCAGCTTGCCGATCGGCAGGGCGTTGCCGCTGAGCAGGCCATTGCCGCGATATTGCGGCGGGTTGCCCAGCACGATCGAGCCATCCCTGTCGAACACCGCAGTGGCGAGCGCCTCGGCAAAGCCCTCGATATACCAGGACGGATATACCGCGTTGGGCGAGAAGCTCCACATCAGGTGATGCGCATATTCGTGCAACAGGATCGCCTGGGGGCTGAGATCGGAGGCGTGGCCGGATCCCGACTGGCGCGGCACGATCGCCAGCGATCCGCTGGCGCGCGGCACGTAGAAGCCCGCGACGAAACGGTTCGAAATCAGCTTTGATACGTCGCCCTGATCGTCCACGACGTAGACGGTGAGCCGGTTGGCCGGGCCGACCGCCTGGTCCTCCACGCCGCGCAGCAGGCGCATGGCGCGGTCGAAGCGCTCGAGCTTGCCCGCGAAGTCGCCGAGCTTTTTCGGATCCTGTTCGGAATACACCACGAAATGGTCGGTGCTCGCTTCATACCAGTCGGCACTTGCCGATACCGGGACGAGCAGCAGCAGCAGCAACCCCGACAATTTTCGAACCATGCGTCCCCCTGCGCCGATCCTAGTCCGGATTGCCGGTCTGCATAGGACGGAATCGACGCCCTAAAGGAAACTATAGGGATCGACGTCGACCGCGACGCGCACCTTGGCGCTCCATTCGAGCGCGCCCAGCCAGTCGCGGATCATGTCCTGCACGTCGAAGGCGCGGCGGGCGTGGACGAGCAGGCGGAAGCGGTGGCGGCCGCGCAGCATCGCGAGCGGGGCGGGGGCGGGGCCGTAGACCTGCATCTCGTCGCGCTTCGGCGCGGTGCGGCCGATCATCCGCGCGGTTTCCTCCGCTGCCGCCTTGTCCTCGCTCGACACGATGATCGCGGCATAGCGACCATAAGGCGGGGCGCCGGCCTCGCGCCGCGCCTCGGTTTCGGCCTCGTAGAACGCCGCGCTGTTGCCCGAGATCAACGCCTGCATCACCTGCGCGTCCGGAGCGTGGGTCTGGATGAACACGCTGCCCGGCTTCTCGCCGCGTCCGGCGCGCCCGGAGACTTGCATGATCTGCTGGAAGGTGCGCTCGGCCGCGCGCAGATCGCCGCCGTCGAGCCCGAGATCGGCATCGACCACGCCGACGACGGTCAGATTGGGGAAGTGATAGCCCTTGGTCACCAGCTGGGTGCCGACGACGATGTCGATGTCCTTGTGCTCCATCCTGTGGACGAACTCGGCGGCCTTGGCGGGCGACCACATCGTGTCGGAGGTGACGATCGCGATCCTGGCGTTCGGCCACAGCAACTTCGCTTCATCGGCGATCCGCTCGACTCCCGGACCGCAGGCGACGAGGCTGTCGGCCTCTTCGCATTCGGGGCAGATATCGGGTGTCGCGACGGTATGCCCGCAATGGTGGCAGGCGAGCCGGCGGATCAGCCGGTGCTCGACCATCCACGCCGTGCAATTCGGGCATTGGAAGCGATGGCCGCAATGCCGGCACAGCGTGAGCGGGGCATAGCCGCGGCGATTGAGGAACAGCAAGGATTGCTCGCCGCGTTCGAGCGCCGCGTCGATCGCGAGGATCAGCCGCGGGCTGAGCCAGCGGCCGCGATCGGGCGGCTCCTTGATCAGGTCGATCGCCTCGATGTCGGGAAGCTCGGCAACGCCGAAACGCCCCGGCAGCTTGATCTCCGCATAGCGCCCGAGCTCGACCTGATGGCGGCTCTCGATCGCCGGCGTCGCCGAGGCGAGGATCACCGGGCAGCTTTCGAACCGCCCGCGCATCACCGCGACGTCGCGCGCGTGATAATGGACGCCCTCTTCCTGCTTGAAACTCG
>JASLBO010000001.1 GCA_030146605.1 Sphingomonas sp.
GTTCGAGGTGGACGGCGCGCTGTTCCTATCGACGAAGGGCGACCTCAAAGCGCGGATCGAAGCAGAATACGACCAGCGCCTCACCCGCAAACTGATCCTCCAGCCTGCGGTGGAACTGAACCTTGCCGCCAGCGACGTGCCCGAACTCGGCATCGGCGCAGGCCTCTCCACGGCGGAGGCCGGGCTCAGGCTGCGGTACGAGATCGTCCCGGAGTTTGCGCCCTATGTCGGCATCAAATACGAGCGCTCATTGGGCCGCACTGCCGAATTCGCGCGCGCCCGGGGAGCAGAGACCGGGGGCTGGAGCTTCCTCGTCGGCGTGAGAACCTGGTTCTAGACTGTACCGAGATCCAACCGAAGGACTCCCCTCCCGAAAGGTAGGGGCTGGGGGTGGGTGCGAGCGAAGGCGGACCCAACGAGCTGCTCGGCGTAAAGGCCGGGCAGGCGGGGCGACCTTGCCGTTCGCTAGATCTTTTCCGCTCCCCGCCGCGAAGTTGTCGGGGCAGGCTGGATGATAGCTGCGTCGGGACCCGAACGATCCGGATTTTGCGGTGGAGTCGCAGACGGCCGGTCTTCCTCGATCGCCTTGCGGGGCTTTGAACCCTCGACATGCGATTGCGCCTGCTGTTCTTCGAGCAGCCGCGCCCACCTCCTTATTGAACCCACGAACGACCCTTTTTCTTGTTTAGCCGCTGCTTAATCTTTCAGGCTGGCGAAGGTCCCCGGCTAATCGAGGTTAACACGGTGGAAGGTGCTGCGGCGTAGACGAACCCGCCGGAGCGCTCCTAAAGGAAGCCGGGCAAAAGCTTGTGGAGATGTAGCGGTGGGCGAGCCCTCATTGGTGGAACGCGCGTTCGAACTGGCTCGAACGGGGCGAGTGACGTCGATCGCCGACATCGAGCGCAAGCTCGGGCAGGAACGCTATGGCAATGTCGCGGGCCATCTCGCCAGCCCCTCGCTGCGCAAGCAGTTGAAGGCCCTGATCGTGGCCCGCGAAGCCGGCCGGTAGGCGCGCGCGACAATCGGCTGCCAGCGGCCTCGCGTTCTTCCACGATCTCTAGAGGCGGAGCCATCGCTGGAAAGTGTCGGGCGTCTGCGCTCGTGGCCAGCCCTTTGAACCGGACGATCCCCTCCTTGACCAATGTTCTCCGCAGTTTGGCGAAGGGATCGACTTGACGATGGATCATCCGGCCGACACGTTCATCCTCATTGACAACGTTATGCCTGCGAAAGCGGCGACCCATCTCCCACAATATCCGCGAGGGAAGCTTGCGATCGCTGTATTGCTGCTTGGACTGCGTGCGTGGTCGTGACGCTTCCGTGGCGAACCCGTCCCATATGCTTCCTTCCATTCCGACCAAAGGATCGCACCATCAAACTGTGGGATCAAACACCTAGGTCGACCTTCCCGCGGCTCTGACCGGCTGGTCGGCCGGGGGGCCGCCGCTGAAGCCGATGGACACGAGCTATTTCCTCGGCCGCCAGACGCTGATCGCGTCGGACCGGCCAGGCATGGCGATCTGGCGCGAGAAGCTCTTTGCCTGGATGGTGCGCAACACCGAGAGCGCAATGGACTTCTTTAAGCTACCGACCAACCAGGTCGTCGAGCTGGGATCGCAGCTGGAAATCTGAGCGTCATGGCCTCGGCACCCTATGCAAATACTATGCGGACGCCTTGTCTTCGCTCTCGATAACAAACGCAGCCTGCTTCAAATGGGCAACCCTCAGATCCCGACCCGCACGGTTGTGCGCGGCTCATCATCAGGGGGAAGTCTAGATGAAGTCCGTAACGGCCCTCGCGGCCGCAATGTTCGTTTCCGCTACCGCTGCGCCGGCCTTCGCGCAGGACACGGAACCGGCCGACGACGCGCCGGCAGTGACCATCACCGGCTCGGTCTCCATTGCCTCGGACTATCGCTTCCGCGGGGTTTCGCAGACCAACGGTGAATTGGCCGTGCAGGGCGGGATCACCGTCAGCCATGCGAGCGGCCTCTCCGTCGGCACATGGGGCTCCAATCTCGCGGGATGGGGCACTTTCGGCGGCGCGAACATGGAGCTCGATCTTGTCGCCGGCTACAAGCGCAAGCTCGGCGACAATGCCGCGCTCGACGTGGGCGTGACCTGGTATTTCTATCCGGGCGGTGCCGACAAGACCGATTTCGCGGAGCCCTATGTCAAGCTTTCAGGCACCACTGGGCCGGTGACACTGCTCGCGGGCATGGCCTATGCGCCCCGGCAGGAAGCACTAGGGCGCTGGTACAATAGCGGTGCCGATGCCGCCGCCGGCGTCTACAACAACCTCGGCGCGAGGGACGACAATCTGTACCTATGGGGCGACACCGCTGCCGACATCAAGGGCACCCCTTTCACCGCCAAAGCGCATATCGGCTATTCGGACGGCAATCCCGGCCTTGGGCCGAACGCGACCAGCGTCGCGCCGACCGGCAAATATTGGGACTGGTCGATCGGCGTCGATACCAGCTGGCGCAATCTGACGCTGGGGGTAGCCTATATCGACACCGACATCAGCGACCGCGACGCGGCCGTTCTTCAACCCAGCTTCAGCAACGACCAGGACGGCACCGGCTCGATCGCGAGCGGGACCGGACTCGTCTCGCTGACCGCCGCATTCTGACGAAGGAGAGACCCATGCAGGACCTGCTCTGGATCGCGATCATGGGAGGGCTGCTGGCGCTGACGCTGGCTTATGTCCGCCTGTGCGACAAAGCATAGGAGGCGCGACGATGACGATCGACCTCTGGCTGACGGCCGCGACGGCGCTCGGCCTTCTCCTGTACCTGGTGGCGGTTCTCATCCGCCCCGAACGCTTCTGAAGGGAGCGGAACCATGACCATCCAGGGCTGGATCCTGATCTTGGGATTCGTCTTTATCCTGCTGGCGCTCACCAAACCGGTGGGCAGCTGGCTGTTCGCGCTCTACGAGGGCCGGCGCACGCCGCTGCACGTCGTGCTCGGCCCCGTGGAAAGGGGCTTCTACAAGCTCGCCGGGATCGATCCGAACGCCGAGCAGAGCTGGCGCCGCTACGCAGTGCACATGCTGATTTTCAATTTCGTGCTGATGCTGTTCACTTATGCCGTGCTGCGCCTGCAGGGCGTGCTGCCCGGCAACCCGCAGGCACTGGCGGGCGTAGGCGAGCATTTGTCGTTCAACACGGCGATCAGCTTCACTACCAACACCAACTGGCAGAGCTATGGCGGTGAATCGACGATGTCGAACCTAAGCCAAATGCTCGGGGTGACGATCCACAACTTCCTCTCCGCCGCGACCGGCATCGCGCTCGCTTTCGCGCTGTTTCGCGGCTTCGCGCGGCGATCGGCCGCGACGATCGGCAATTTCTGGGCCGATTGCACGCGGGTGACGCTCTATCTGCTGCTGCCGCTCTGCATCATCCTCACGCTCTTCTATACCGCGAGCGGCGTGCCGCAGACGCTTTCGGGCGCAGTGGAAGTCTCCACGCTGGAAGGCGCGAAGCAATCGATCCTGCTCGGGCCCGTCGCTTCGCAAGAGGCGATCAAGATGCTCGGGACCAATGGCGGCGGCTTCTTCAACGCCAACAGCGCGCACCCCTTCGAGAACCCGAACGCGCTGACCAATCTCGTCCA
>JASLBO010000126.1 GCA_030146605.1 Sphingomonas sp.
GGCGCGGGATCCAGTTCACGGCTCCAGTCGATCGCATCGACATAGATGCCGAGCGGGTTGCGGCGCAGCGTTTCCGCCGATGTCGGCGGCTTGCCAACCAAAGTCAGGATCCCGGTCCATCGGGAGGTGCCCGTCCGGTTGCCGCGTTCGAACGCGGTCTCGATCCATTTGACCTGAAACGAGCGGTCGGACGCGCGAACGACGCTCGTCACCTGGATCGACACAGTCCTCTCGCCGAGCGACGAGAACGGGTCCGCGCGGCGGGCATAGTCGTCGAGATATTGTGCTCCACGCCGGGTGACGAAGTCATACGCCGACAACCAGTCACGCCGCATCAGCACCGGATCCAGCGACACCGAACGGACATGCTCGATGAACCGTGCCAGGTGCCAGGCAATTTGCGGGTCGGTTGGCTGGTAGTCTCGCGCCGCTTCGCTGATCGCTTTAGCCTCGCCCAGCTCGTCGACCGCGACGACATAGGGCACGACCCTGCTTTGCAGCGATTGCCAGACCAGTGCCGCCGACGTGCCCGAGGCGAGCAGCAGGCCGCCAAATGCCATCAGCCGCCAGTTTCGCGCCTGCACCCGCGCCGAGCCGATGCGCTCGTCCCACGCCTGGCCCGCGCGCTGATAGGGCGTCTCGGGCCCGGGGGTCAGCCCGTATCGCTGGATGCTTCGACGGAAGCGCATGTTCAGTCCTCCTTTTCCTTGATGTCGGGCGCGGCGGATGCGCCGCCGCGATCGCCTTCGCGAAGCGACTGGAGCGCCACCTGGCGATGGTGCCGCGCATTTTGCTGGCGCCGGAGTGACCGGGCCCAGGATGGTGCATCGTCGCGCGCGTCAGTGGCGGCTTGCCAGGCAGCTGGACTTCCGGTGAGCGCGGACCACGCGGCCGAGCGCCCCGCCTCGGCCGACGCTCTCAGCCCGAGCGCGGAGCCGGCTTTCTGCTTTGCCGCGCCTGCAGACGCCTGCGCCATGCCGCGCAGGCCGGCACCAATACTGCGCGAGCCGGAAGCTTCCTGTCCGAGCGTGAAAGCGGTGGAAGCGGCCGAACCGATCGCCGTCCCGGCCCGAACCGCGCCGAGCCCTGCTCCGCCGCCGAGGCGGGCCGCACCCGTTGCGGCGCCGCCACCGGCAATGGCCATGCCCGCCGCACCGACGGCGGTGCCGAGTGCGGCGCCTGCCCCGAGCTGCGGCGCGCCAGCGACCAGTCCCGACGCCACGCCCGGCCCGAAAATGCCGAGACCGAACAGCGTGAGGCTGGCGAGCACGAGGCTCATCGCCTGGCCGATGTCGGGCTCCTGTCCCTGCGCTGCCTCGGTAAACTCGGCGAAGAAGTTGGAGCCGATGCCCACGATGACCGCCAGCACCATCACCTTGATGCCCGACGATACGACGCTGCCGAGCACGCGCTCGGCGAGAAAGCTGGTGCGGTTCCACAGCGAAAACGGCACGAGGATGAAGCCGGCGAGGCAGGTCAGCTTGAACTCGATGATCGTGACGAACAGCTGCACTGCGAGAACGAAGAATGCGAGGATCACCAGCGCCCAGGCGAACAGCAGAACCGCGATCGTCAGGAAGTTATCGAAGAAGGTGGTGAACCCCAGAAGCCGGGAAACCTGGTCGAGCAGCGGCCATGCCGCCGAAAAGCCGGTGCCGGCGAGCCGGCCGGGATTGAGCAGGTCTGCGGGGGAGAGCGTCCCTCCCCCGGCGGTCAGGCCAGCCTGCGCGAACGAGCGAAAGATGATGTCGGCGAGCGACGAGAACTGGTTCAGGATCAACGCGAAAGCGCCGATGTACAGGATCTTCTTCAGGAAGCGTCCGAGGACGTCCTGCTCGCCGCCCATTGCCCAGAACAGGCCGGCCAGCGTGATGTCGATGCCGATCAGCGTCGTCGTCAGGAATGCGACATCGGGCCCGAGCAGGCCGAACCCGCTGTCGATGTAGCGGATGAAGTCGGCCATGAAGCGATCGATGACGTTGAGGTCCTGCACGGATGCGCCTTCCTGTTGTCGAGGGATGCCACGGGGCGCAGCAAGGGGGGTGCCGCGCCCCGTAGCTGCGACGGCAGGAGACAAGGCTGCCGCCGCGTTGCCGGCCCGGCCTATCTGGGCGTCCAGGCCGAGCCGGATCCGAGAAACTTGCGCGTCGCAGCGCGGGCATCGATCTCGGCTTGCGCGCGGCGCGCGGCTTCGATCGCGTCGGCACGATACTGGGCCGCCATCATCGTCTGGATCTGGAGTTGTTGCTTGGCGACGAGCGCGATCAGCTGGTTGGTGGCCTGCCCGACCTGCAGCGCCCCTTCCGCCGCCTGGCTCTTCGCGACGATGGTGCCCATCGCAAGCGCGTCCGCTGCAGCATTCTCGGCGACCTGCGCCTGGACCAGCATCGTCTGCCGCCAGGCAGCGAGCGCGGTGTCCAGCCGCCTGCGCGAGGCGACGACCTGCTGGTCGCTCGACAGCGCCTGGGCAAAGTCCTGTGGGAAGAGCTGCCGGAACTGCGCATCGAGGCCGGCGACGCGGAAGTTCAGGACCTGTGCCTGCCCCATCAGCTGCTCGATCTCCTGCAGTCGCCGGGTGATCGCCTGAAGCTCGGGAAAGTCGATCCGGCTGAGATTCTTGGCCTGGTTGAGCAATGCCGTCGCTTCGTTCTGCAGCGAGCGGATCTGGTTGTTGATCTGCTGCAGGCTGCGTGCGGCGGTGAGGACGGTCTGGCTGTAATTGGTCGGATCGAACACCGTGATCTGTGCCAAGGCGGGCGCCGCGGGCATCGCCACGCAGAGCGAGGTCGCCGATGCCAGTGTGACAGCGAAGGATACGAGGCGCGTGCGGTGGGGAAGCATGGCAGTCATGACGAACTCTCCTCTCGGGATAGTGGATTGGGGCTGGCAAAGCGGGCGACGAGGTCGGCGGCCCATTCGAGACCGGCTTCGCGGAGGAAGGCACCGGCAAAACCTGCGCCACCATGTTCCGCCAGAAGCGCGTCGACGCGCGCTGTCGCTTCCGGGCCGGAGGTGCCGCACAGCGCCAGGGCGACGGGGCCGAGCCCGAGCTCGAAAAGCCGGTTGCCGCGGGCGGACTGGAGATAGTAATGGCGCTTGGGCGTCGCTCGACTGATCAGCTCGATCTGGCGATCGTTCAGGCCAAAATGGTGATAGGCCGCCCGGCTCTGCGGCTCGATCGCCCGGTCATTGGGAAGCAGGATCCGCTGGGGGCAACTTTCGATGATTGCCGGGGCGATGCTGCTCCCGGTGATATCGGCAAGCGACTGGGTCGCGAACACGACCGCCACATTCTTCTTGCGCAGCGTCTTGAGCCATTCACGGATCCGGCCGGCGAACATGGCATCGTCGAGCAGGCTCCATGCCTCGTCCATGACGAGAAGCGTAGGGCAGCCGTCGAACTGCGCTTCGAGCCGGTGGAACAGATAGGTGAGCACCGGCGCGACTACCGCGGCCTGTGCGAACAGGCCTTCGGTCTCGAAGCACTGGACATCCGCCAGCGCGAGGGTTTCCGCCGCAGCGTCGAGCAGGCGGCCATAAGGCCCCTCTACGGTGTACGGCGTGAGCGCGACGCGGAGTGGCAGCGACTGCAGCAACGTCGTCAGGCCGGTCAGCGTGCGTTGCTCCACCGGCGCCTCCGCGAGGCTGGCGAGCGCCAGCCACAGTGCGTCCTTCACCTCGGGTGTTACCGCAACCTGCTCACGGGCAAGCAGTGCCGCCAGCCAGTCGGCCGCCCAGGCGCGCTCGGCGACCTCGTCGATCCGCCTGAGTGGCTGGAACGCCAGTCCCGCATCGCCGGGAGCCTCACCCAGGAAATGATGCGCGCCGCCCATCGCCAGAACCGGCACGCGCTCCGAGAGGCCCCGGTCGAAATGGACGACACGGGCGCCGGGGTAGCGCCGGAACTGCAGCGCGATCAGCGCGAGCAGGACCGACTTGCCGGCACCGGTCGGCCCGACGACCAGCATATGGCCGACATCGCCGACATGGGTCGAAAGCCGAAACGGCGTGGAGCCCGAGGTCTGGGCAGTAAGCAGAGGTGGCCCGCCTAGATGGCGGTTCGAATCGGGTCCCGCCCAGATGCCAGAGAGTGGCATCAGATGGGCCAGGTTGAGCGTATGGACGAGAGGCTGGCGCACATTGGCATAGGCGTGGCCTGGCAAGGAGGAGAGCCAGGCCTCGACTGCATTCAGGCTCTCGCGCTTTGCGGTGAACCCTAGCCCGTTGACGATCCGCTCGACCGCGCGAATCTTCGCCTCGACACCGGTACGGCTCTCGTCAGCGACGGTGATGGTCGTCGTCAGATAGCCGAAGGCGACATGGTCGCCGCCAATTTCCTGAAGCGCGAGATCGGCATCGACGACCTTGTTATCGGCGTCGCTGTCGAGGAGCTGGGCCGGCTGGTTGTAGAGCACCTCGCGCAGCAGCGCCCCGATCGACTTGCGCTTGTTGAACCACTGGCGACGGATCCTCGTCAGCACCCGCGTCGCGTCGGTCTTGTCGAGCGCGATGAAGCGCGTGGTCCAGCGATAGCCCAGATCGGCTGCGTTCAGCGCGTCGAGGATGCCGGGCCGGCTCATGCCCGGAAAGCCGAGGATGGTGAGCGTTCGCAAATGCTGCTCGCCCAGCATCGGCTCGAGCCCGCCGGTGAGCGGCGTGTCGGCAAGCAGGGCGTCCAGATAAAGCGGCGTTTCAGGTACCGCGACCGCGTGGCGGCGGGTCGAGACGGTGCCGTGGAGATAGGTCAGCGTTTCGGCGTCGTCGAGCGCGCGCACCTCGGGCATGAAGCTGGCGAGCAGGTCGATCGCGCGGTCGGTTTCGGCAACGAACTGCTCGAGCGCGCGCCGCCAGTTGCGTTCGCCGGAGCCGTGAGGCCGGTCGACCAGCCTGCGTCCCGCCGCCTCGCTGCTGTCGGGAAGCGGCAACCAGACGAGGGTGAAATAGTAATGGCTTTCGAAATGCGCGCCCTCGGCCTCGAATCCGGCGCGCCGCTCCTCGTCCACCAGCCACGACGCGGGGTCGGGAAAGCGGCTCTCGGGATAGCCGAATGCCTCGCGGCGCTCGGCCTCGAAGAACAATGCCCAGCCCGAGCCGAAGCGGCGGAGCAGGTTGTTGGCGCGCGCGGCTGCCCCGACCAGTTCGGCTGGCGTGGCACTTTCGAGGTCGGGGCCGCGAAACGCGAGCGTGCGCTGGAAGCTGCCATCCTTGTTGAGGACGACGCCGGGTGCGACCAGCGCCGCCCAGGGCAGATGATCGGCCAGCCGGTCCGCCCGGTGCCGATATTCATGCAGCGCTAGCACGTGAAATGCCCTTTCTGCCGCAGGTGACGCAGCAGCACCGGGGCAAAGTCGGGATCGCGGCGCGCCGCGAATACCGCGAGGCTGTGGCCGATCGCCCAGATTGCGAGCCCGACCAGCCATTGCTGGAGCCCGAGACCGATCGCCGCGGCGATCGTGCCGTTGACGATCGCCAGGCCACGCGGCGCGCCGCCGAGCAGGATGGCCTGCCCGAGGCTCGCGTGGATCGGCGCCTCGAAACCCTCGACATTTTGCCCTGTCGTCTCGCCGGTCATCAGACCAGGGCTCCACCGCCGAAGCTGAAAAAGCTCAGGAAGAAGGAAGAGGCGGCAAAGGCGATCGACAGGCCGAAGACAATCTGGATCAGCTTGCGGAAGCCGCCAGAGGTCTCGCCGAAGGCCAGCGAGAGCCCCGTCGTGATGATGATCATCACCGCGACGATCTTGGCGACCGGCCCCTGTACCGATTCCAGCACCTGCTGGAGCGGCTGCTCCCAGGGCATGCCCGATCCGCCCGCCCAGGCGGCGGTGGCGGCTGTCAGGCCAAAAGCGAGGAGCGGCAGGGCCGAAAACGAGCGGCCGGGTGCGTGCAACAAGTTCATGAATCTTCTCCAATGTTCGAGAGTTGCGAAGACGAGAGGCGCTCGACGAGGCGGTACTCGCCGCTTGGGTCGAGCCCGATGACCTGCACGATCGAGTCCACCCGCCGCTCGCTGCCGCGGCCGGCGATGAACACCACGATCTCGATCGCCTCGGCGATCAGGCGCCGGGGCACGGTGACGACCGCTTCCTGGACGAGTTGCTCGATGCGGGTGAGCGCGGCTGGCGCGCTGTTGGCATGAACCGTCGCGATCCCGCCGGGATGGCCGGTATTCCACGCCTTGAGCATGTCGAGCGCTTCGGGCCCGCGAACTTCGCCGACGACGATCCGGTCGGGCCGCAGCCGCAGCGTCGAGCGCACCAGATCGGCCATGGTGACGCTGCCGGCGCGCGTTCTGAGCGCCACGGTGTCAAGCGCGGGTGACTGGAGCTCGCGCGTATCCTCGATCAGGATGACGCGCTCATGGAGGCTGGCCATCTCGGCGAGGAGCGCGTTGGCGAGCGTCGTCTTGCCCGAGCTCGTGCCGCCCGCGACGAGGATATTGGCATGGGCGACGACCGCCAGCGAGAGATAGCGCGCTGCCTCCGCTGACATGATGCCGTCGTTCACATAGTCCATCAGCGAATAGAGACGGGTCGCCGGCTTGCGGATCGAGAAGCAGGGGCCGGTCGACACCGGCGGCAGCACGCCTTCGAAGCGCTCCCCTGCCCCATCCCCGTGCGGCGGCAGTTCGGCCGACACGATCGGCCGCTCCGCATGCACCTCGGTGCGCGCGTGGCTGGCGACGAGACGGATGATCCGCTCGACCTGGGCGGAATCGTAGCGGACGAGCGACCGGGTTCGCCCCTCCCCCAGGCGGTCGAGCCGAAGCGCGCCGTCCGGATTGACCATGATCTCGACGACCAGCGGGTCGGCAAGCGCCGCCGCAATCGCCGGGCCCATGGCGGTGCGCAGCATCGCGCGGCGCCGGTCGTTAGAGACAATGTTCGAGTCGCTCATGATCCGCTCCCGCTGTCCGGATGTGCACCGAGCGTGCGGCGGCCGGCGGCGAGCTGGCGGCCGACCTGCGCGATGAACTTGTCGAACCGGTCGCGCCCGATTGCCATCGCGGCGGCGTCGCCCTCGGGGAGCGGCGCGGTCACCATCAGCTGGTAGCGTACGAACAGCGACAGGCTTTCGAGCACGACCTCGAGGTCGCGCCGCACGAGCCCGATCTCCCGGCTGAGCCGGTCGAGGCGCACCTTGAGCCGCTCGTCGACCTGCGCGCTTCCCCGGCGCGCGAGCCAGTCTGCGACCGCGTCGTTGACCAGCCGCGACTTGTTGCCCGCGGTGCCTGCCGCAAGCGCCTCCAGCGCATCGCAGAGCGCGCGATCGATATAGAGGTTCTGCCGGATCTTCATCGTCAGACCCCCGGCACCAGATCGTGGTCACTCGCCTCGTTGAGGCCATAGCCGCGTGCGACCGCGCTCAACCCGCGCGCCTGGTCCATCGCACGCTGGTCGGCGGCGACGTCGTCATCTTCGACGAGCGTCTGGGCAGGTTCGGACGCGCGCTCCTCGGAAACTGCACTCTGGGCCGGCAGCTCGGGCGCGCGTTGCTGCTCGAGGCCGCCGTCGTCCGCCCCGTTGCCCGGGTCCTCGCCGAGACGCGCGTCGGTCTGACGGACCGCGCCGCTCCAGTCGTCACCAGAGGCGGCGGGTCGGTCGGCATAGTCGCCACCCGCCAGGTCTGGCGCCGGCATGACGCGGCTGGAGAAATTGCGATCGGCGAAATAGCGCAGCTTGCGCGCACGGATCGGCGAGAGCCCTGCGACCAGCACCAGCTCCTCGTCGGGCGAAAGCTGCATGACCTCGCCCGGCGTCAGCAGCTGGCGCGCAGTCTCCTGCCGGCTGACCATGACGTGGCCGAGCCAGGGCGACAGGCGGTGGCCGGCATAGTTGCGCATCGCCCGCTGCTCGGTCGCGGTGCCGAGCGCGTCGGAGATGCGCTTCGCGGTGCGCTCGTCGTTGGTCGCGAACGCGACGCGGACATGGCAATTGTCGAGAATGGCGTTGTGCTCGCCATAGGCCTTCTCGATCTGGTTGAGGCTCTGGGCGATCAGGAATGCGCGGATGCCATAGCCGGCCATGAAGGCGAGACTGGTCTCGAAGAAGTCGAGCCGCCCGAGCGCGGGAAACTCGTCGAGCATCATCAGCAGCTTGTGGCGGCGCGCGTTCCCATCAGGAGCGTCGAGACGCTCGGTCAGACGACGGCCGATCTGGTTGAGCACGAGGCGTACGAGCGGTTTGGTACGGCTGATGTCGGACGGGGGAATGACGAGGTAGAGCGAGAGCGGCCGCTCGCCTTCGATCAGATCGGCGATGCGCCAGTCGCAGCGCGACGTCACCTCGGCGACCGTGGGATCGCGATACAGGCCGAGAAACGACATCCCCGTCGACAGCACGCCCGACCGCTCGTTCTCGCTCTTGTTGAGCAGCTCGCGCGCGGCGGAGGCGACGACGGGGTGCACGCGCGGCTGGTCATCGGTGCCGAGATGATTGGTCGTCATCATCCGCTTGAGCGTGGCGATGAAGCTGCGCTGCGGGTCGGACAGGAAGGTTGCGACGCGGGCGAGCGTCTTTTCTTCCTCGGCATAAAGAATGTGCAGAATCGCGCCGACGAGCAGCGAATGGCTGGTTTTTTCCCAATGGTTGCGGCGCTCGAGCGCCCCTTCCGGATCGACCAGAGTATCGGCGATATTCTGCACGTCGCGAACTTCGTTGATGCCGCGGCGCACCTCGAGCAGCGGATTGTAATGCGCCGACCGCGCGTCGGTGGGGTTGAACAGCAGTGCGTGCGAGAAGCGTGAACGCCAGCCGGCGGTCAGCTGCCAATTCTCACCCTTGATGTCGTGAATGACGGCGGAGCCGGTCCAGCTGAGCAAGGTCGGCACCACCAGTCCGACGCCCTTGCCCGAACGTGTCGGCGCGAAGGCCATGACATGCTCAGGGCCGGCGTGGCGCAGATAGCGCCCGCCGACTTGCCCGAGCATGACCCCGGCGTCGCCAAGCAACCCGGCCCGCGCGATCTCACGGCTAGCCGCCCAGCGCGCTGATCCGTAAGTCGTTACATGGCGCGACTGGCGCGCGCGCCATAGCGAGCCCGAAATCGCCGCGCCGCAGCCGATCAAGCCGCTGGTGGCGGCGAGCGTGCCCGCTTTGTCGAACACATGTGGCGCATAGGCGTCGAAGTGATACCACCATGGGAACAGCGCCCATGGCCGGTATACCGGCAGATACCCGAGCCGGAACCAGGGCTGCCCGAGCTCCGGTTGATACGCCAGCATCGCGGCGGCCCACTGCGTCGCTGCCCACAGCCCCGCGACGACGATCGCGAAGACGATCAGGATCTGGCCGATGAGCAATTTGGTAGGCGTCACGCTGCCGCTCCCGCCGGCCGACGAGGGTCGATCCGGACGGCAGAAGAGTCAGCGAGCGGGCACTAAAACGGAACGGTCCTGTTGGGCCCTGATGGGCCTAGAAGAGCTCGGCGTAGCGACTTAACTGAGCTGTCGATCAGGCCTTCGCCGCAGCTCGCATCTCGTCGAGCCGTTCGCGCGAGACTTCCGCAACGACGTCGCGAAGTGTGCGAACCGAAGCCAAAATGGCATTCAGCTCGTCTGTGCCGATCTCGTAGGCTGAGGAATAGCGCGCCTCGACATAGGCGCGCTTGAGCATCTGGAACCGGCGGCGATCGACCCGACTGTCTCTCGGCCAGGCCTCGATCAGGCGGGGTTCGCTGTCCTCCGCCAGCGACCGCAGGAACTTGATGTTGTGGGAGCGCGGGAAATATAGCGTCCGTACAAGCAGAAAGCAGATATAGGCGCGTTCTGTCGTCTGATGGAGCAGGAAAGCCGCATCTTTGGATTCATTTTCTTCGATCGCGAACCGCGACAGTTTTATCCCGCTGTCGATCTTCGTCAGCCACTCCCCGAAGTAACCGCTGGCCATCTGATATGCGTCCGCTGGCGTTAGAGGCATAGGCGTCGCCAGCGGGTGACATGGTAGTTCGTAGAGGATGATGCCGTCACGCGCGATATCAACCCAGAAGTATTCGCCTTGCTTCAGCGACTGGTTCACCTCGCTGAGCGAGTGGACGATGATATTCACCGGCCGCGCAATCTGGGCATCGCGCAGGATACGGTCTTCAGCCACGTACCAATAGTGCGAAATGTCGGTGAGGTCATCGTGATTGACGACCACCAGCAGATCGAAATCGGACTGATACCCGTTCTCAGGCTCGTCGACCCAATCGTTCCGTGCATATGAGCCGAACAGGATGATTTTCAGGATCTTGCCGTTTTTGCGGTTCGGCGTCGTTGCTCTTCCAACCGCTTCCTCGAACTCCTCCATGAGGACGCGCTGGATGCGCTCCAGCTCGCCTCGCTGTGCATTGGGTAGGTGATCGATGTCGGTCATCATCGCTGGGAATCTTTGACCAGCCACTTCGCCTTGGCAAGCGATGGTTGCTGCCGGACTGCAAATGGCGATATACTGCAAGCGTTCGACGGTGCCGGATGGCCGTTATCGGCGCGCGTTCTCAGGCGCGGTTCTCAACTTCCGGGGCCGTCGGACACCTCTGCGACTGCCGACGTGCGCAGCTGGTCGGCGTCCACCGTGCGCCCCATTGTTGCCTTCCATAGCACTTCGCGTGCTTCCCAAAACCTGCCGTACATTCATCTTCAGCTGAGGGCCCTCGGGGGACGCATTCCACGACGCAAGCGGCCACGGCAGAGAATGGATGGGAAGCGGACGAGCGGCTTTGAGGCCGAAGGGCGTGATAGCTGCCGTTGCCCCGCAGGCCGTTCGGCGAAGTCGATTGCTGGGGCCAGGCGCCCGAGTGAACGATGTCGCGCCAAATGCCGCCCGTCCCTTTAATATGAAATTGACTGACCGGCCCTAGCACCGCTTCGATCAGGAGGCGCCCGATGGAGCTTGTAGCGTACACCGTTT
>JASLBO010000187.1 GCA_030146605.1 Sphingomonas sp.
ATCGCCTATATCGACGACGACGAGATGGTCGAAGTGACGCCGAAGTCGATCCGGCTGCGCAAGCGCTTCCTCGATCCGCACGAGCGCAAGAAGGCCAGCCGGGCGAAGCAGGCGGCCTGACCGCGGCGCTGTACAAGGCCCCCCTCCGGCGCGTAGCTTCGCGCAGGGGAGGGGCCAATGTACAAGCAGGCGTACCATCGCCCCGCGGCGGAGATCGCGCCATCGGAGCGCAGGTCCGGCGGTGCCGGGGTAAGCCTGACCGCCCGGCCGCAGGTCCGGCAGCTCGGCCAGATATCCTCGCCCCTCAACGCCGGCGGTGCGGGCGTGATCCAGTATATGCGTGGAGCGGGGGTGCCGGCGGGGGGCCAGGATGACTCCGATCACGAGTATGACGACGAGGTATTCGACGTCTATGATCCCGCCGACGACGTAGCGCCGCCGCCCAATCCTGCCGGCGGGGCGGCACGGCCTGCAGCTGCGCAGGCGCCGCCCGCCTTGGTCCACGCCGCCGCCTCTCTCGTCCGAGCTCCGGTGGCGACTGCGTCCGGAGCCGCCGCCAAGCCCGCCGCCGCCAAGCCAATCACCAGCGCTGCGGCCAAGCCCGTTGCAGCCAAGCCGATCGCCAGCGCTGCGGCCAAGCCCGTTGCCGGCAAGCCGATCGCCAGTGCGGCGGCCAAGCCCGTCGCCCCAAAGCCCGTCGCCAGTGCAGTCGCCAAGGCCCCTTTCACCGCTGCGGCCGGATTCGCCAAACCTCAAAAAGGGTCGGGTCCGGCCGCGCAGCAACCCGCACCCAAGCCGTCGGGCGTGGCGCCCAGACTCGCCGGAGCAGCCTCGCCGGTCCCGAAGCCGAAACCGGCCGCCGGCGCGGGCGCGGGCGCGCTGGTGGTGAAGCGAGCACCGGGGCACGCGGCGGCATCAAAGGATTCGAAAGCCGATGCGGCAGCGGCCTCGGCGGCGAAGGCGGTGCCGCCGCCCCAAAGGGCTCCCGAGAGTCCCGCGATCTCTGCGGCCGCAGCTTCGCCCGTTGCCGCCGCCGAGCAGAATGCGGCGGCGGCCGGACTTGCGCGCTATGCCGAAGCCAACGCGCGCGGCCTGCAAATCGAAGCCGAGTTCGGCGAGACCTATGCCGCGACCGGTTTGCGGATGTGGAAGGCGAAGAATTCCCACGATGCCCAGCGTATGCCGGCGTCCGTTGAAGAATGGGAAGAAATACGGGCCGAGATAGAAAGCCTGCGAGCCAACCCAGAAGCAGCGTTCAGCGGGATGTTCGCGGATTTGGGGTTCGGGAAGGGGCAGTATAAGCTTTTGTCGCACCGCATTGGTGCGGGTAACTGTCACGGATACGCGCTGGAGGGTAACGTCGACAGGTGGATCGATCTGACGTTTGCGGAACTGGCGACGCGTGGCTGGGTGCTCCAGCCAAAGAGCTGGAGCCCAGGAAAAGGGGTCGCCATCGGCTTGTGGGGTGAGAGCAAGAGGATCGCCCACAGCGCCAGATGGAGGCAGGGCCGTTTCGAAATGGTCTATCCTGAGTTCCCGCTATTCGCCGCAAAGTTGCCGCTTCCCGCGAATCTCGGCACCTTTCTCGGATTCGCCGAACTCGATCCCGGCCAGGCCGCGGCGTGGGCCGCAAAGAACCAGCGCGGCGCGGCGGCGGCGAGCAAGCCCGGCGCGGCGTCCGCTGCGAAGAAGGCGGACAGCACCGGCAGCGGGTCAGGCGCGCCGAAGCCCGGCAACCCGGGCGGCGCCTCCGGATCCGCAGCCGCGAAGTGAGCGGTTGGTAACGCGTGCCGGGGCTTTGCGCTTCGGCGAAACCGTGCTCAGTTCAGCGAGCTGATCGAAAGGAGGGATATGCTCCTCGCTTTGTTGCTCGCCTCCGCGCTCGTCCAGGAGGTCCCGGCCGAACCCCGGACCCAGGCCGATGGTAGCCAGAGCTGGTCGATTCTCGTCCAGCCTTGCGACAGCGCCCGCACGGCTGACGAGGTGGTGGTGTGCGGTCAGGGCGCCGCATCCTCGCCGCGGCTGCCGCTCCCCGGCGAGCGCGGCCCGCCCGATCGCCCGATGCCGAGCAACCCCGATGTGAGCGGCATGGGCGCGCTCGACGCCGCGGCGGCGCCTTGTGCGACGCGATCGGAGGGGTGCACCGTCGGTGTCGACCTGTTCGGGGGCGCAACCGCTCTCGTTCGCGGGGTCGGCAAGCTCATCGACCCGGACAGCTGCTGCGAGGAACCCGGCGAGGCGACCAATCCGGTGGCATTGATCAAAGATGTCGGCGGCGTCTTCAAGCGCACCTTCAAGAAGAAGCCGGACAAGTCGCGCCGCGTTGCGATCCCGCTCGACGATCTGCCGCGGCCTTCGCGGGGCGAGCCGGTCCCCTCGCAGCCCTGAGCCAATCGCGCGCCCGAGCCGGCGTCCGCACGTGAGAACAAACAAGAAACAAAACCCTTTCCGGCGTCTATCCCCTTGAAACATGTAAGCCGATGTGGCATACAATCGGTATGAAGACGAAAGCCCCCACGCTCCGCCAGTTTCAGACCCGCTTCCCGACCGAGGATAGCTGCTTGGATCACCTGTTTCAGGTTCGCTACGGGCATGAGTTCGATTGCCCCGGCTGCGCCCGTCCGGCGAAGTTCTCGCGAGTGAAGACGCGTCGGTCCTATCAGTGCCAGTGGTGCGCGTATCAGGTCTATCCGACCGCAGGGACGCCGTTTGACCGCACCCGCACCCCCCTGCGCGACTGGTTCTTCGTCATGTTCCAGTTTTGCTCGTCGCGTAACGGCGTCGCGGCCAAGGAAGTCGAACGCCAGCTAGGCGTCACATACAAGACGGCTTGGCGCATGTGCCACATGATCCGCGAGTATATGGGCAAGGTGGACGGCAACGAGCCGATCGGCGGGCTTGGCCGCACGGTGCAGATCGATGAGACTTTCGTCGGCGGCTATCAGAGCATGGGAGACAAGCTTGAGGCTGGCGCGTCGAACAAGACGGTTGTGTTCGGGATGCTTGAAGAGGGCGGCGACCTAGTTACGCATGTCGTGCCGGATCGCCGCAGCGGCACGTTGCTCCCGATTGTCCGCCAGACCATCACCAAGGGCGCGAAGGTCAACACTGACGAATGGCTGGCATACGGCGGGCTCGGCACGATGGGCTACGTCCATAGAAGCGTGAACCACTCGCTTGACGAGTATGTCTGCTCGAAGACTGGCGCGACCGTGAACGCCATCGAGGGCTTCTGGTCGCAGCTAAAGCGTTCGATCAACGGCACTCACATTCACGTCAGCGGGAAGCATCTTCCGAAGTATCTCGGGGAGCATGAGTATCGCTGGAACATGCGTCGGGAGCCTCACCTGATGCTGGATCGGCTGCTTTTCGCGTTCTCGCGCTAGGGTGAGGGCCGTTCGCCATCGCATCTAAGAGGCGGTCGAAGCGATCATTGGTATCCATCATTTTCACCCACTAAGCCAAGCGAGGCGTCCAACTCTTGGATCCGC
>JASLBO010000201.1 GCA_030146605.1 Sphingomonas sp.
TTGTCGTTCTGCCAGGCGACGTAATCGGACGGGCCGACATGGATATTCTCGTCCGCGATGCGGTCGGCAGCGACCGATTGCACGGCCTCGGTCTTGGAGATTTTCTTCGAGGCGAGGCGGCGGTGGTTCGACATGTTGAGGAAGTCGGTGTTGCCGCCGGTGTTGAGCTGGTAGGTCCGCTCGAGCTTGACGCCGCGCTTGGCGAACAGATCGGTCAGCACGCGATGGACGATCGTCGCGCCGAGCTGCGCCTTGATGTCGTCGCCGATGATCGGCACGCCCGCCGCAGTGAAGCGATCGGCCCATTCGGGGTTGCTGGCGATGAAGACGGGGATGTTGTTGACGAAGGCGACGCCGGCCTCGAGCGCGCATTCGGCGTAGAATTCGGATGCTTCCTGCGACCCGACGGGGAGGTAGTTCATCAGCACGTCGGTCTTGGTCTCGAGCAGGACCCGGACCACTTCTTCCTTGGTGGTCTCGCGGTCCTTGGCGACGATGAAGGTGCGGTCCTCGTTATAGTCGGCCATGTGCTCGGCGACGCCGTCGAGGATGCGGCCCATCTGGACCTTGGTGCCGGTCGGCTCGATGCTCTCGCAGAACACCGCGGTGCAATTGGGCTTGGCGAAGATCGCCTCGGCGACGTCCTTGCCGACCTTACGCGCATCGACGTCCCATGCCGCGACGACATGGATGTCGCTGGGACGGTAGCCGCCGAGATCCCAGTGCATCAGACCGATCGTGTCGTTGGCGCCGTCGCGATAGTGCGACAGGCCCTGTACGAGCGAGCTGGCGCAGTTGCCGATGCCGACGATCGCGATGTTGATGCTCTTCATGGGTAGTCACGTCCTCTGGATAGGTGATTGGTCGGATTGTTGATTTTGCTCGGGCTCGGCGCCCGCCATGCTGCGCAGGAGCCGCGACTCGACGGCGCGATGCCAGGTCAGGCCGAGGACGAGGATCGCCGTCAGCGGGATCAGCTCGAACCAGAAAAAGAGGCGCGGATTGCCGGCGAGGCAGGCAAGGAAGATCGCATAGACGCGGACATTGGCAGTGAGCAGCCGCATCAGCCGCATCGGCTTCGCCGCCTGTTCGCCATAAGCCTGGCCGAGACGGATCGGATCGGGCGCGCGCTGCAGCGCCTCGTCGAACACGAAGGCGACGCGATCTACGCTGCCGGCGACGCCGTCATAGAGGCGCACCAGCGGGTTGGCGCTCGGCTCCTGCCGGGCGGCGGCGATCCCCTTGCAGCGGCGGTGGAAGCGGGTGCGCTCGCCCTCATAGAGGCTCGACTGCACCGCGTGTAGGACACCCGCCGCGCTGGCGAGGATCCAGATCTCCAGCGTGCCGATCGAGATGGCGAGGAGCAGATAGATCAGCGCGAACACGCCGTGATCGCAGATGCCGTCGAGCGCGCGACCGAGTGCGCTGGCGGTTCCGGTGGCGCGTGCGATCATGCCGTCGAGTCCGTCGGCGATCAGCCAGCCGATCGCCAGGAACAGGCCGAGGATCGCGAGGGGCCAGCTATGCCAGCTGGCAAAGGCCACCGCCGCGAGCGCGCCGAGGATCAGCCCGACCACCGAGACCATATTTGCCGAGATGCCGCGCGCGATCGCCCAGGGAAGCAGGAGCCGCCCTGCCGGGTGAATGATCCAGAGGTTGGTCGGATCCTCGATCCGGCGATCCCGCGACCCGTCCGGCGGAGGAATTGTCATCGGCTGGTCACATACAGCGCCGGCCGTACAATCATCAAGTCATTTGCGTCGAATATGCACGTAACTTGAAACGCGCGACGGCAGGCGGCGCTTCCGCGCACCCGGCGTAACTGTCACAATCGCTGTCACAATTCGGGCGTTGGGAGCGCGGGCGCATCGTCCCGGCCACTCAAGGTGACGGCGCGCCGGGCCTCCGTTCGCCCTCAGCCTGTCGAAGGGCGCCTTGCCGCGCTCGAAGCGCCTGGGGATAGCCGTGCTTCGACAGGCTCAGCACGAACGGTGAAGTGGCGCAATCTTCTCCTACGCGAGTGGCTCGCCGATATCGTCGTGAACCATGTCGATCTCGCGGACGCCGCGTTGGCGGCGGGCGGCGTCGACGAGTTCGCGCAGCTTCTCGCGGCGGGCGCGGGCGTGATCGACGTCGCGAATCACCAAAGGCGCCTCGCGGGTGGTCTCGTCGGACGAGGTGATGCTGATCGTGCCGAGATCGGCGAGCTGGTTGATGATGGTGAAATCGAGGCGGACGTCCTTGATCCGGTAGAGCTCGACCTCGTCGATCGATTTGCGCACGATCCCCTTGTGGAGGATCAGCCGGTCGTCGGTGACTTCATAGGTGGTGGCGAGATTGGCGAACCATTTGGCCAGCAGGATCGCCAGCCCTGCGGCGAGTGCGACCGGGAACAGCCATGCCCAGCCCTCGACCGGGCGCTGGGCGAGCGCCCAGATCGAGCCGATCAGACCGGCGAGGAGCAGCAGGGCCGTGCCCCAGCCGGCGAGCGTGCCGCGCAGCCAGCCGAAAGTGGACGAACGGAAACGGTCGATGGCTTGCGGCATGTGGTGGGCCTCCCTTGGGGCGGGAGGATAGCGGAACGATGGGGGTGGGGAAGTAGGAAAAATCCCCCCTGGCTTCAGCGGGGCGTTGGCAGGCGCAGCCTGATAGAGGGGGCGCCTCCGCGAGCGGCGTCCTTGGGGAGAGGCCCCCTCCGTCGCCTTCGGCGCCACCTCCCCCGCTGCGCGGGGGAGGATTTTAGGGGGTCGGCGGGGGATCGCCGGCGCCTACCACCTGGGCCTGCACTTCGAGCTTCTTGCCGCTGGCGAAGGCGAGGGCGAGCGGCACGCGGGTGCCGGGCTTCACGCCCGGGCCGAGGTCGAACAGCATGACGTGGCGGCCGCCGGGGACGAATTCGAGTGCGCCGTTCGCGGGCACGGGCAGGTCGCGGGTCGGCTGCATCGATTTGACGACGCCCTTGTCCAAGGTCTCGTGGAGCTCCGCGCGCAGCGCCGCCGGGGTCGAGACGGCGAGCAGGGTGTCCGCCTGCGCACCGCCGCGGATCGTGAAATAGGCCGCGCCCGGCCGCCCGGCGACGGCGGGCAGTCGCACCCACGCCTTGCTCGCACCAGGCTCGGCGGGCTGGCCGCAGCCTGCCAGCAGCAGCGCTGTCGCAACGATCCCCGGAAATACACGCATCACCTGTCTCCCAATTCGGGAAGGTTCCTAGGATTGCACCCTTCTTGCGGCAAGCCGAACCGCACCTATATCGCTTTCGCAACTGCTTCTCCGGCGTCGCCCGAGTGGGGCGCGGGGCGGGCAAGTTTTTGACTTTGAACAACGAACATCGGGGGCCGATGAGGGACCATGGCTAAAGTTATCGGGATCGATCTGGGCACGACCAACAGCTGCGTTGCCGTGATGGAAGGCGGCAAGCCCAAGGTTATCGAGAATGCCGAAGGCGCGCGCACCACGCCTTCGATCGTCGCCTTCGCCAAGGATGGCGAGCGGCTGGTCGGCCAGCCGGCCAAGCGCCAGGCAGTCACCAACGGCGACAACACCATCTTCGCAGTCAAGCGCCTGATCGGCCGCCGCTTCGACGATCCGATCACCAAGAAGGACACCGAGCTGGTGCCCTACACGATCGCGCGCGGCCCGAACGGCGACGCATGGGTCAGAGCGGGCGGCGAGGATTATTCGCCTTCGCAGATCTCGGCATTCACGCTGCAGAAGATGAAGGAAACCGCCGAATCGTATCTCGGCGAGACCGTCACGCAGGCAGTGATCACGGTTCCGGCTTACTTCAACGACGCCCAGCGCCAGGCGACCAAGGACGCCGGCAGGATCGCCGGCCTCGAAGTGCTGCGCATCATCAACGAGCCGACCGCGGCGGCGCTGGCCTACGGCCTCGAGAAGAACGACGGCAAGACGATCGCGGTCTATGACCTTGGCGGCGGCACGTTCGACATCTCGGTGCTCGAGATCGGCGACGGCGTGTTCGAAGTGAAGGCGACCAATGGCGACACGTTCCTAGGCGGCGAAGACTTCGACTCGAAGATCGTCCAGTTCCTCGCCGACGAGTTCCGCAAGGCCGAAGGCATCGACCTCACCAAGGACAAGCTGGCGCTGCAGCGGCTCAAGGAAGCTGCCGAGAAGGCCAAGATCGAGCTGAGCTCGGCGCAGACCACCGAAGTGAACCTGCCCTTCATCACCGCCGACGCCAACGGGCCGAAGCATCTGGTCAAGGCGATCAGCCGCTCCGATCTCGAGCGTCTGGTCGACGAACTGATCCAGCGCACGCTCGAGCCGTGCCGCAAGGCCCTTGCGGACGCCGGGCTCAAGGCCAGCCAGATCGACGAAGTCGTGATGGTCGGCGGCATGACCCGCATGCCCAAGGTGCGCGACATCGTGAAGCAGTTCTTCGGCAAGGAGCCGCATACCGGCGTGAACCCCGACGAAGTCGTGGCGATCGGCGCGGCGATCCAGGCGGGCGTGCTGCAGGGCGACGTCAAGGACGTGCTGCTGCTCGACGTGACTCCGCTGAGCCTCGGCATCGAGACGCTGGGTGGCGTGTTCACCCGGATGATCGACCGCAACACGACGATCCCGACCAAGAAGTCGCAGGTCTACTCCACCGCTGACGACAATCAGCAGGCAGTGACGATCCGCGTCTTCCAGGGCGAGCGCGAAATGGCGGCGGACAACAAGATGCTCGGCCAGTTCGACCTGATCGGGATTCCGCCGGCGCCGCGCGGCGTGCCGCAGATCGAAGTCACCTTCGACATCGACGCCAACGGGCTGGTCAATGTCAGCGCCAAGGACAAGGGCACCGGCAAGGAGCAGCAGATCCGCATCCAGGCCTCGGGTGGTCTTTCGGACGCGGACATCGACCAGATGGTCCGCGACGCCGAGAGTTTTGCCGAAGAGGACAAGAAGCGTCGTGCCGCGGCGGAAGCCAAGAACAACGCCGAGAGCCTGATCCACACCACCGAGCGCCAGCTCGCGGAGAATGGCGACAAGGTGGACGAGAGCCTCAAGGCCGAGATCCAGGCGGCGGTCGACGCGGCCAAGGTCGCGGTCGAGAGCAACGATGCCGACGCGATGCAGGCGAAGAGCCAGGAACTCGCGCAGGTGGCGATGAAGCTCGGTCAGGCGATCTACGAGAAGCAGGCTGCCGAAAGCGCGTCGCCGAACGCGGACGGAGCAGCCGCGGGGAACGAGGCAGGCGGCGAGGAAGTCGTCGACGCCGAATTCTCCGAGGTGGACGACAACAAGGCGTAACTCGAACCTCCCTCCCTCTCTCCGCTTGCGGGGAGAGGGCCGGGGAGAGGGGGCTGGGGATGGAGGTAAGCATGTCGGCGATTGCTGGCGGACTGCCCCTCTCCCAACCCTCTCCCCTGAAGGGGAGAGGGCTTTTATAGATGACCACCGAAGTCGATTATTACGAACTGCTCGAATGCGAGCGTACCGCCGACGATGCGACGCTCAAATCGGCGTATCGCAAGCTGGCGATGAAGTATCACCCCGACAAGAATGGCGGGTGCAAGGATCACGAGGCGAAGTTCAAGGCCGTCAGCGAGGCCTATGACTGCCTGAAGGATCCGCAGAAGCGCGCGGCCTATGATCGCTTCGGCCATGCCGCGTTCAAGAACGGCATGGGCGGTGGCGGCGGCGCTGGCCACGGCGCGCAGGATTTCGGCGCGTTCAGCGACATCTTCGAAAGCGTGTTCGGCGAGTTCATGGGCGGGCGCGGCGGCGGCCGGCCCAATCTGCGCGGCGCCGATCTGCGCTACGACATGGAAATCAGCCTGGAAGACGCCTGGCACGGCAAGGCGAGCGAAATCACCGTCGACGTCTCGGGGATCTGCGACGGCTGCTCCGGCACCGGCGCCAGGCCGGGGACGCAGGCGCATGCATGCAAGCAGTGCAACGGCCACGGCAAGGTGCGCGCGCAGCAGGGCTTCTTCATGGTCGAGCGGACCTGCCCGGTCTGCCACGGCGCGGGCGAAGTGATCGCCGATCCCTGCCGCGACTGCCGCGGCGAGGGCCGCACCGACAAGACCAAGACGCTCAAGATCAACGTGCCGCCCGGTGTCGACGAAGGCACGCGGATCCGGCTGAGCGGCGAAGGCGAGGCGGGTGCGCGCGGGGCGCCCTCGGGCGACCTCTACATCTTCCTCCACGTCGCCAAGCATGCGCTGTTCGAGCGGCAGGGCACGACTTTGTTCGCGAATACGCCGATCAGCTTCACCACCGCGGCGCTGGGCGGCGAGATCGAATTGCCGGGCCTCGACGGCGAGATGATCAACGTCAAAATCGCGCCGGGCACCCAGCCGGGCCGCGAAGTGCGGCATCGCGGGGCGGGCATGCCGGTGCTGCAAGGGCGCGGGCGCGGCGACCTGGTCGTGCGGCTCGATGTCGAGATGCCGAGCAAGCTGACCGCAAAGCAGCGCGAACTGCTCGAGGCATTCCGCGCCACCGAGACCGGCGACGAATGCCCGCAGTCGAGCGGGTTCTTCGCCAAGATCAAGTCGGCTCTGGGGTGATACGTTTGCGGGCCGCATGCGCTGAGGCGTGCGTCCTGATTTGCGAGCACATGGAACTGCAGTGCCGCGACGCTGGAGCGGCTTTCCGCCAAATAGACGGTGGGAAGAAGTCTTGGGCAGCACGACTCGTAGAATAGAAATGATCAGAAGTAGAAGCGGTTGAAGACTGTTCTTGGTAATGTTTCCGGAACATTGGACGTGGATTGTGCAATCGCCTATATCGGCTCCGGGGGGCGGAGGGCGCCCGGGGGGAATTGGCCATGCTGGCACGTCTCATCGAGGCGCTTTCGCGCCTGTTGCGCATTTTCGGCTCCGTCAACTGGAGCGGTCCCGCCGATCGAGGCGAAGCGACGCCCTCTGTTCTGGCCGGCGCCGAACCCGGCAAGCCGGGGCCGACGCCGCCTCCGCCGGCGCCACCACCACCCCCGAGGCCGCCACAGCCGCCGGCCGAGGGCGTGCTCGCGCTGCCGCAACTGATGGCGATCGCGGGCGAGTTTCCGGAGCGCGCGGGGAGCGGGGCGGCGGGGTTCACGCTAGGGATGATCCAGAGCTTCGCCGGGCGGGGCGGCGCTTTCGGCGCACCGCCTGCCGACGGGCGCGAACTCCCGGTTTCCGGCAACCAGCCGCTGATGGCGGTGATCGGCCTCACCTTTGGCGGCGACGGCACCCGGCTGGCGCTGCCGGATCTGACCGGCCGTACGCCGGTGGGTGGATTGCAACTCGGCACGCCCGGTCCGCAGACGCTGGTGCTGACCTGGCTGATCGCGACCACCGCGGCGAGCGGCGCCCCGGTGCTGGGCATGGTCGTCGCGTTCGGCGGCAATTATGCGCCGACGGGATGGTCGGCCGCCAACGGATCGATGCTGCCGATTTCGGCCAATGTGCCGCTCTATCATGTCATCGGACAGACCTTCGGCGGCAACCCGGTGGCATTCAACCTGCCCGATCTCGACGGCTTCGCGGCGATCGGCGTGGGGCAGGGTCCGGGGCTGCAGCCGGTCGCGCTCGGCGGACGCGTGGCCGCGCCGGTGCCGGCATTGGGGCTCAATTATCTGATCAACATCAGCGACACGGCCCCGCCTCCGGGCGGCAACGGCGCGTTTCCGCAGGCGGGGAGCTGGCTGGGACAAGTGATCGCCTTTGCCGGCAGCGAGGTTCCGGCGGGCTGGGCGCTGTGCGACGGCGCCTTGCTCGACCCGCAGCAATATCCGGCGCTGTTCGCGCTGATCGGCACCGATTATGGCGGCGACGGCGAGGCGTTCGCGCTGCCCGATCTGCGGGGTCGGATCCTGGTCGGGGGGGTAGACTAGCGGCGGGGCTCGAGGACGAGGATTTCTGCCGGATCTGCCTTGGATGCGAGGATTGCCGTGCGCATCAGCGCCAGCATCGTGCGCTGTGGTGACCCCGCACTGGCGAGCAGCAGGGTTCGGCCCGCGCGTGCAAACGCCAGGTGCCACGTTTCGGGCAGCAGGTCGTGCTCGGTAAGGATCGCCGCCGTCGCCGGCCAATGCTGGACGAGATGCGCGACGGCATTTGCAAACGCGCCTTCGGGATCTTCTCCCGCCGCTTGCGCCGCGCTGTCCCGGAACAAATCGAACAGCGGCGTGAGCGGCGATCCATCGCTGAGGATCGACCAGACCGAGGGAGTCGCCTCGGCCAGAGGCGCATTGAGGGCATCGCCGAAGTAGCGCAGGCTGCCATCCTGAAGCGCCACCTCAAGGAGACCGCTGGGGCGCTGCGCCGCCGCGGCTGCAGCGCGCACCCCCATCTGGCAAGCGAAGCCGGCCAGCGCGCCGATTGCCGCGGGCTGGTTCCGCGACGGCACCGATCGCTCGAGGTAAGCGACTAGCGCCGTTGCAGCGCGTCCGTGAGGGTCGAGGAAATCGGGGACCATCGCCGGATCGGTAGCATCGTTGCGGCGGAGGCCACGCGTTGCCGTCAGAACCCAGATCGAAAAGACGGTCGCAAAGAGCACGACGCCGATGCCGGCGATCGCGAAGATCTGAAGCTCAAGGCCGGTGCGGACGGACTGGGGCAGGACGAACAGCGAAAGCAGCGCCACCAGCGGCAAGAGCGCAACCGGAATCAGGAACCCTAGCTGTCGGCGAAGCGCTCGCTCCTTGGCCGCATCCGGGAGCACGTATTGCCGCCCGAGCACGCCAAACGGGATGAATACGCGACGGCCATGCGCATAGCCGAAGGCGCTGTCGACGAAGGTTTGGGTTAAGCGGCGCATTGTATTCCCCCGATCGGCTCGGCCGCCAGTTGCGATAGTATCCACCTGTTTAAACCACGTTACCGCCCGCGTCGGGGCGCGGATTTCTGATTGGATGCGCTGGCCGGACTTGCCTAGCGCCCGTCGTCGCTCCAGTGCGGCGGGTCGGAGACGAGCTTGCGGACGCCATAGGTGGCGCCGATTGCGTGGAGGTCCTTGTTGGCGTCGCCCGAGCGCGGTGCGCCGACGGCCTTTTCGCGGCCGGCCTTGTCGCGGACCGCGATCGTTCCGTTCCAGCCGATCGTCATGTCGATCGCGCGGCCTTCGATGTGGCGCGAGGTGAGCGAAGGCTGGAAGGCGATACCGAACAGGTCGACCATCTCCTGCGCGCCCTTTTTCGAACGCGCGAGATCGCCATGGTCCCATCGGATCGCGCAGCCGGGGATGGCGGGGACGTCCTTCGGCGCGATCGATCCGTGCGCGATGCGCCAACTATAGTGCATCAGCTGCGCGCGGGTGCGGTTGCGCCGGGTGGCCGAGACCTTGACGGTCGCCCCGGCCGCCTTGAGCGCCTCGACGAAATCGGTGACGGCGTCGCGAAAGGCGGGGACGAGATCGCCGATCGCAGCGCTGTTGGGGAATTGCGCCTGGTTGGCGTGCCACCATGTCGCGCCGCTGAGCGGTGCGGCGGGAGCGCTGGCCGCGCGGCTCGACAGCGCGTTCCACGTCCTGCCGCCCGGATCGATGCGGGCATCGGGCCGCGTCGCGCCGAGCACCCGGATCTGGAAGGCCTCGATCGCGGCGATGGTGAGCGGGCCGCAATTGCCGGTGGTGGGGAGCAGAGTCTGGCCGGTATCGGCGAGCCAGCCGTTGAGCAACTGCTGGATGAGGATGACGTCGGCGCGTTCGTTGGTCCCGCCTTTGCCTACCGATGCCCCGATCGCCACGGCTGTTCCCCCTCTTTGCCCGGGGGATAGAATAGCCTGAGATGCGCGTCGGGAAAAGTCAGGCCGGGCGGAGCGCCTGATCGAGCGCGTGGGCGAGGCTGGCGAGGGCATAGGGCTTCTGGATCACCTGTGCCCCCTCATGCTCGGGGGGCAGGCGGAGCTGCTCGCCATAGCCGGTGGCGAAGATGAAGGGCACGCCCTTGTCGCGCAGCGCGTCGGCAATCGACAGGCTGGTCTCGTTGCCGAGATTGACGTCGAGCACGGCGATCTCGAAGGTGTCGCGATCGATCTCCTGCTGCGCCTGGCGGATGCTGGCTGCGGTGACGACGCGCGCGGCGCCGAGCCGGGCGAGGATGTCCTCGGCGTCCATCGCGATGATCAGACTGTCCTCGACGAGCAAGGCCGCGCCGGCGAGTATATCGCGGCGAACCTCGTCGTCGCCGGTGATGCTGACCGGTGCCGCCGGCACGCGCGCGGGATCGTCGGCAGCGACATGGCGGGCGGGGATGCAGAAATCGGCCTGGAGCCCGGTGAGGACGTAGCGCACCTCGGCCCTGCCGCCGAGATCATAGGGGATCGAGCGCTGGATGATCGTCGTACCGAAGCCTTGGCGTTTGGGCGGCTGGACCGCCGGACCGCCGCGCTCGCGCCATTCGATGGTCAGATCGCCTTCGTCGTCGAGCTGCCATTCGACCTGGACGGTGCCGCTGTCCGACAGCGCGCCATATTTGGCCGAATTGGTCATCAGTTCGTGGAACACCAGAGCCAGCGTCGAGAAGGCATTGGGGTGGAGCAGGACCGCGGGGCCGACGCAGACGAGGCGCTGGCTCTTGCCGCCGAGATAGGCCGCGGCTTCGGTCTCGATCAGGCGGGCGAGCGGGGCCGCGCTCCAATTGTCCTGGGTGATCTGATCGTGCGCGCGCGCCAGGCTCTCGATCCGGCCCTCGAGCAGCGAAATGGTGCTGCGCGTGTCGGCCTGCGGATCGAGCGACTGGCGGACGAGACCGCGGATCAGGCTGAGGATATTGCGGACGCGGTGGTTGAGCTCGGCGATGAGCAGCTCCTGTCGCTCGGAGAAGCGGCGGCGCTCCTCCTGCGCATCGTCCGAAAAGCGCAGCACGACTTCGATCATCGAGACGCGCAGCATCTCGCCGACGCGGATCTCGGCGGCGGAGAAGGGGGTAGCGCGGCCGCGCACTTCCTGGCTCCACAGTTCGAAGCTCTTGCGCGGGGTGAGGCGCGGGCCGTTGGGGCCGAGCTGGGCGGGTTTGTGCGGATCGCCTGCCCATTTGACCGTCCGCGCCATTTCCTGGCGGAATAGCAGGACGTAATCGCGTGGGCTACGCGAGATCGGAATGGCGAGCAGGCCGGCGGCGACGTCGCCATATGCCTCCGCCGATGCCAGCGTCTCGGCGATCCGGTCGGTCGCGAAGATGCGGCCGGCAGCCATGGCGTTGAGCCGGCGGACGAGCGCGGGGAGTGCGTCCCGCGGGGGCGTCAGGCCGGTATGCGAACATTTGCCGTCTATCCAGATCGCAATGCCGTCGCACGGCACGGTCTCGCGCAGCATCGTGGCGAGCCATTCGGGATTGTCGAGCAGGGTCGCGTCGCCGGCCACCGCGGCGAGCAGCCGGTCGCTGCTCGCGCGTGCGCGCGTCTCATAGGCCTGCAGCGCGCGGCGCTCGCGGCTCTCGAGCTTGAGCGCGAACATCTGGCCGAAAAGTTCGGCGATCGAGCGGCGCTCGAAGCTCGGGCGGCGGGCGCTGTAATGGTGGCAGGCGAACAGCCCCCATAGCTGTCCCTCGACGATGATCGAGATCGACAGCGATGCGCCGACCCCCATGTTCCTGAGATATTCGATGTGGATCGGCGAGACCGAACGCAGCACCGACAGCGACAGATCGACCGGCGCGCCGCGTTCGTCGAGGCGCGGCAGGACCGGCACCGGATCGGCTTCGACATCGGCGATGATGCGGAACGGCGTGCGGACATAGAGCTTGCGCGCCTGTTGCGGGATGTCCGAGGCGGGATAGCGCAGGTCGAGGAAGCTGCCGATGCCGGGGCGCGCGGCCTCGGCGACGACTTCGCCCGATCCGTCGCGGTCGAAGCGATAGACCATGACGCGGTCGAAGCCGGTCAGCGCGCGGACCTGGCGGGCGCCTTCGCGGTAAAAGGCGGGGCCGTCGTCGGTCGTGTCGAGCCGTGCCATCATCGCGCGGATCGCCGAGCCCGCATCGGTGGCGACTTCGTCGCTACTATCCTCACCTTCGACGATGATCAGGTCGCCGATCATGTGGAGCGCGAAATCCATGCGGCGGCCGTTGGGCAGGGTGAGGCCGAACATACGCTCGACCGAGTCCGGCCCGCGCAGCATCGCCAGCCGGTTGCGCAGCGTGTGGACGGCATGCTCGCCGAACAAGGGGATCGCCGAGCCGCCGAGCAGCTCGCCCGCCTCGACGCCGAAGAACTGGTTTATATTCGCGGAGGCGCGGCGGACCAGCCAGTCGGTGGACAAAGCGAGCAGGAACCCGAAGGGCTGGATCGCCCCGAGTTCGTGGATCGGCTCGCGATCGCAATTGGTGAGGTCGACGACCGGATCGCTATCCGCCAAGTTCAGCCTTTCGCCCAGCGTTGTGCCGACTGCTCAAAGGCCGAGAACACATTGCGCGCGGCGATCAGGGCGGACTGGAGTTGGGCCGGCTGATAGAGGATCGCGTCGAGCCGGGCCAGCAAATTGCGCCAATTCTTAGGCGGTTGATTTGCATCAAGATAGGCGCGGGGGAAGCCGGGCGGCAGCTGGCGGGCGAGGAAGCGCCCGCCGAGGCGCGAGCCTTCGAGGACGTAAAGCGCGCCGGCGATGGTGGCCAAATCTCCGTTCGCCCTGAGCTTGTCGAAGCCTGCCCAGAGCGCCGCCGAAGGCGGCGTCGAAGGGGGCGGCTCGCCATCCGGCGCGTTGCCCGCGGATAGATGCCCTTCGACAGGCTCAGGGCGTACGGGTTTGGGGAGAAATGCCAGATCCTCGCGCAGCAGGTGGCCGCGCTTGCGCCCTTCCCAGTCCGGCACGATCCGCTCGCCGGGGAGCTCGGCCTCCAACGGCA
>JASLBO010000240.1 GCA_030146605.1 Sphingomonas sp.
GGGCCGGCCATGCCCCCGGCATGACCCGAACAGCTATGCTGTTCGCCCGTCACTTGCCCAGAATTTCCTTTTCCTTGGCTGCCGCCGCCGCGTCGATGTCGGCGATCGTGCTGTCGGTGAGCTTCTGGACCTCGGCCTCGAGCCGCTTGCGCTCGTCCTCGCCGAACAGCCCCTTTTTCTCGTCGGTCTTGAGGCTGTCATTGCCGTCGCGGCGGACGTTGCGCGCCGCGATTCGCGCCTTTTCGGCATATTGGTTGGCGAGCTTGGCGAGCTCCTTGCGCCGTTCCTCGGTCAGGTCGGGGATCGGCAGGCGCAGCGTCTGGCCGTCGACGATCGGATTGAGCCCGAGCCCGGCCGAGCGGATCGCCTTGTCGACCGGCCCGACATTCATCTTGTCCCACACCTGTACCGACAGCATCCGCGGCTCGGGTGCCGAGACGCTGGCGAGCTGGTTGATCGGCATGTGCGAGCCATAGACCTCGACCGAGACCGGATCGAGCAACGTCGTCGATGCGCGGCCTGTGCGCAAACCCTGCAGGTCGTGCTTGAGCGCCTCGACCGCGCCGGTCATGCGGCGCTCGATATCTGCTTTGTCGTAAGCGGCCATTTTCGGCTCTCCTGTTATGCGGATGCGGTTTCGTTCTGGACGATCGTCGAGGCACCCTCGCCCCGCAGCACGGCGGAGAGATTGCCTTCGTCACGGATGTTGAACACGATGATCGGGATATTGTTGTCGCGGCACAAGGCGACTGCGGATGCATCCATGACCTTGAGATTGTCTGCAAGCACACGATCGTAAGTCAAGGAATCATAACGCTTCGCGGTCGGCACCTTCTTGGGATCGGCATCATAGATGCCGTCGACCGAAGTGCCTTTGAACAGCGCATCGCATGCCATCTCGGCGGCGCGCAGCGCGGCGGTGGTATCGGTGGTGAAGAACGGCAGCCCGGTGCCGGCGGCGAAGATCACCACCCGACCCTTCTCCATGTGCCGCTCGGCGCGACGGCGGATATAGGGTTCGCACACGCTCGCCATCGGGATGGCCGACTGGACGCGGGTCTGGACGCCGACCTTCTCCATCGCGTTCTGCATCGCGAGCGCGTTCATCACTGTTGCCAGCATGCCCATATAATCGGCGCTCGCCCGGTCGAAGCCCTGCGCCGCGCCCGCGAGCCCGCGGAAGATATTGCCCCCGCCCACGACCATGCAGACTTCGAGCCCGGTCTCGACGGCTTCCTTCACTTCGGCCGCGACGCGGTCGCAGGTGGCGGGGTCGATGCCGAACTGGCCCGATCCCATCAGGACCTCGCCCGAGAGTTTCAAAAGGATGCGTTTGAAGCGGGGAGCGGTCATTTGAGCCTTGAATCGGGGGGAGAATGGAGCGGCGCGGACCCTAGAGGAGCGATGCGGGAGGAACAAGCGGAGATGGCCCTCCGCGAAGTTCGGAGGCGCACGCCTTGCCGCCGGGCGGGCGCTGGTGCCGAAGCCGCACAGGCATGCTTCAACAGCGAGACTCCCCTCCCTTCAAGGGAGGGCCCGGGGGACGTATCGACATTCGAATACGCGAGCAGTTTCAATCCTCCCCCGCCAGGGGGAGGTGGCATGCGCAGCATGACGGAGGGGGAGGAATCACTGCGTTCAGTGAGTCCTCCCCCTCCGTCGCCTTCGGCGCCACAGTGCCGGGTCGTCCGTGCCCCCGGCACGGACTTGGATTGCCGGGGGCAATCCAACCCGGCACTCCCTGGCGGGGGAGGATCACTGAATGTCGATACAGCCTGAACGTGGGGAACGTCGGGCTCGCTGGGCGCGCACCCACCCCCGGACCCTCCCTTTCAGGGAGGAGCGTTAGTGTGCCTCAAGCCGGCTTGAACGGCAGCAGCGTCTCATATTGCGCGAGCGACGGCGCCGCCGCGATGACGCAGCGGTGGCGCAGCAGGAAGGCGTGGCGGACGATCTCGGCCTGCTGCTCGAGCCCGTATTTATCGAACGCCTGGCCCGGCTTGAGCGCGTAATCGTAGCGGCAGAAAGGGTGGCGCTTGAGCGGCAGGAAGATGCCCTTCTGATGCTGCCAGATATGCGTCATCTCGTGGATGAAGAGCGCCTGCACGCCGAGCGGCGACTGGCTGAAATCCTCATGATAGATGCCGCTCTTCGGATGGAAATGGATCGTGCCGCGCGGCGCCATCGTGGTGTTCGAGGGCTGGAAGAAGATCCACTTGCTGTTCGCGACCCGCGCCTGGGCATAATCGATCGCATCGCCGAATACCGAGGCGCACATGCGGGTCTCGCCTTCGGTGAGCGTGCGGCTGGTCATTGCAGGAGCATGACCCTTCGGGGAGGGGTTGTCACCGGCTTTCTTGCCCTTGCGAGTTGCGCCGGCACCGGCGTCCTAGACTGTGTTTCCGCTTAAATTGAGCCGAGACCTGTTCTCCTGCGAAAGCAGGAGCCCAGGATCACAGGCGTTGCGCTCTGGGCTCCGGGCTCCTGCTTTCGCAGGAGCCCGATTCAGATTGAAGGAAAACGAGTCTAGTGAAGGGATGCGGAGGGCAGGACGCCGGGGGCGTGCGGGCGGGACCTGGCGGGGATCGGCATGGCGTGGGCGCCGATGACGAATTTAGCCGCCTGGTCGGCCAGGGCGTCGACCTCGGCACTTAGATTACGTGCGGCGGCGGAGGTCTCCTCGACCATCGCGGCGTTGCGCTGCGTCGCCTGGTCCATCGTTCCGATCGCCGCGCTGACCTGGGTGATCGCGGTCGACTGGGCCTGATTGTCGCTGGCCATCCCGCCGAGCAGTTCATAGACTTCGCTGACGCCGTCCGAAATGTCGCCGAGCGCGTGATCGACCTTCTGCACCATTTCCACCGCTGCGACGATGTCCGCCTGGGTGGTCGACAATTGATCGCGGGCGCGTCCGGCTTCCTCTTCGGCGCGCATCGCCAGCGCCGAGACGAGGTCGGCGACGACCGCGAAGCCGCGGCCCGCCTCGCCGGCGCGGCCGGCCTCGACCGCCGCGTTCATCGCAAGAACGCGCGTCTGGAAGGCGATCTTGTCGAGCCCCTCGATGACGCTGTCGATCCCGCGGGCGCTGTCGCTGACGCGGGTCATCGCCTGCACCGCCTCGTCGGTGACGGCGCGGCCGTTCGATACGATCCCGATCGCACCATCGGCGCGATCGACGGTGCGGTTCGCCGCTTCCGCAGTGGCCCGGAACCGCGCATCCATCTGCTGGATCGCGGCCGAGGTCTCTTCGAGGCTCGCGGCATTGGCCTCGGTGCGGCGCGCGAGGTCTTCGGAGGCGTGGGCGATCTCGCCCGCGCCCGAACGGATCGACGCCGCACTTTCGGTGACGGTGCCGATCAGCGTGCGCAGGCTGGACAGCGCTTCGTTGAAATTGGTCTTGAGGGCGGCATAAGCGGGCGGAAAGTCCGCATGGATCTCGGCGGTGAGGTCGCCGCCGCTGAGCGCGGAAAGCCTGTCGCTGAGAGTCGCGGTGACCCCCTGCTGTTCCGCCGCGATGCGGGCGTCGGCGGCGGCGCGATCGACTGCCGCGACGCGGAACTGCTCGACCGCCTGCGCGATCTCGCCGAGTTCGTCCGCGCGGTCGCGATGCGGAACGGTCGCCGGCTCGCCTTTGGCGAGGCGGGCGGTCGCCGCCGACACCTCGACGAGCGGCCGCACCACCTTGCGCAGCAGGATCACCGCGCAGGCGCCGATCAGTCCGAGCAGGATCAGCGCAAGGGCGCCGAGGAGGAGGATCGTCGTGCCGAGAAGGCTGCCGGCGTCTCGCTCGACGCCGGACTGATACGCGATGGAGTCGGCGACGAGCTTGTCGACCTGCGCGCGATGTTCGGCATAACGCTGCGACAATATCGCGTAGCTTCGCGCGGCCGCGGCGCCGTCCCCCCGGGCGACCGCGGGCAGATAACTGTCCTCGATCTCGCGCCAGAAGGCGGCGGCGGGGACGTGCGTGGCGCTGGTCACGCCCAGCTTGAGCGCCGGGTCGAGATCGGAGTCGGTCCAGTAAAGGTGGCGCGTGTCATATTCTTCGTGGAGCTTCTGCAGCCGCTGGCGCGCCTGATCGAGACGCTGCGGCTGCTGGAGCAGCAAGGTCGCCTCGAGATAGGATTCGATGACATATTCGGGCGGGGGAAGGATGTCGGCGATCAGATCGGCGGCCTGGCGGGACTTGACCTGCATTGCGCCCCCCATGCGGATCGCGTCGACACGCGTTGCCGCGATCACGCCGCCCACCACCAGCAATGCCAGCAGCGCCGTGCTCCCGGCACGCACCATGTTCGCGATCTTCATGCTCGAACGTCCCGCCCCCAATCGATCCTTCATTATAGGGGGATTGCCGGAAGACTCGCGTGCGAGCGCCGCCGACATACTCAAAGGCGGAGTTCAACTCCGGCGGTTTACGGGCGGCCGAGCGTGTCAGCCCTCACGCCGCGCGCAGCCACTCCTCGGCCTTGTCGAGCGCGGCGGGGTCGTCGACGTCGATCCAGTCAAGGTCGCTGCAGTCCACGGTCAGCGCCGCGCCGTGTGCCGCGAGGACGCGCATGCCTTCGGTGAGCGAGGGGGATGCGAGGCTGTTCAGCGCGGCGAACAGGCCGGGGCCGATCGCGAAGACGCCGGTGTCGAAGGCGTCGTAATCGGGGAGGTGCTTGCCGATCGCGACGATCGCCTCGCCCTGGGTGCGGACGCAGGTGACGTCGTCGAGATCGACCAGGTCGCTCTGGATGTTCCGGTCGATCGCGAGTCGGGCGCCGCTGCCCGCGCCGGCCAGTGCGACGCGCGCATAGAGTGCGGGATCGACGAGATGGTCGCACATCGCCAGCAATGCTTCCTCGCCGGTCAGCGATTGCTCGGCCGCGAGGACCGAGACGCCGTTGGGCTGGCGATAGTCCGCGGTGCGCACCGTCTCGACCGCGATCGGCCAGCGGCCGGCGGCGAGATGCGCCTCGATCCGGTCGGCCTCATAGCCGAGCACCACCACCACCCGCGCCAGCCCCGCCGCGGCGAACCCATGGATCGCGTGATCGATCAGCGGGCGCCCGCCAACATGGCAGAGCGGCTTGGACGCCGCCGCGGAACGAAGGCGGCTGCCTTCGCCCGCGGCGAGCAGGACGGCGGTGGTGATCATTGCAGCCTCAGGCAGCGGCGATGAACGCCTCGACCGCGGTCTGTGCGAGATCGTCGGTCATCTGCGTGCGCGGATGCTTGCAGAAATAGGCCGAGGCCGCGTCGATCGGGCCGCCGAGGCCGCGATCCTTGGCGAGCTTGGCGCAGCGGATCATGTCGATCGCGACGCCGGCGCTGTTGGGCGAATCCTCGACCGACAGGCGCAGCTCGAGGTTCATCGGCACGTTGCCGAACATCGAGCCTTCCATGCGCAGGAAGCAGACCTTGTTGTCGTTCTGCCACGGCACATAGTCCGACGGGCCGATGTGGACGTTCTCGTCGTCGAGCCGCTCGGCCGCGACCGACTGGACCGCCTCGGTCTTCGAGATCTTCTTCGACGCCAGGCGGCGGTGGTTCGACATGTTGAGGAAGTCGGTGTTGCCGCCGGTGTTGAGCTGGTAGGTGCGGTCCAGCTTCACGCCGCGTTTCGCAAACAAGTCGGTCAGCACGCGGTGGACAATGGTCGCGCCGAGCTGCGCCTTGATGTCGTCGCCGATGATCGGCACCCCTGCCGCCTCGAATCGCGCCGCCCATTCGGGGTTGCTGGCGATGAACACCGGGATGTTGTTGACGAACGCCACCCCGGCTTCGAGCGCGCATTCGGCGTAGAATTCACTCGCCGCCTGCGATCCGACCGGCAGATAGTTCATCAGCACGTCGGCCCGGCTCTCGCGCAG